>JABICB010000009.1 GCA_018652475.1 archaeon | reverse complement strand
TAGAAGTAAATCAAGAATTAGTTGATCATGCAGTAAAAGAATGTAAATTAATTCAAGAAAAAACACAAACAGAAAACATTGAAGATTATCAAAAAAGTGGACATATTTTTTGTGAATGTAGTAAATATGAAGAAATATTAGAAAAAACTACATTGGATCAATTCCAATAAATTTTTAAATAAAAATATACACATAATAATCCTAGGTGCACTACATGTATACAGAAATAATAACATTAACTATAGTCTTGTTTCTATCAGCTTTTTTTTCGAGCAGTGAAATTGCTTTAATATCATTAAGTAGATTGAAAATAAGGCATTTAGTAGATCAAAAGAGAAAGGGTTCTTTAACTTTGAAAAAAATAAGAGAGAATCCACACCAGTTATTAATAAATATCGCAATAGCAAATAATGTAGTGAATATTTTCGGAGCTTCTTTTGCAACAGCAATAGCTATAGAAATGTTTGGAAGTAAAGGAGTTGGAATTGCAACAGGAGTTATGACTTTTTTAATATTAACATTTGGAGAGATAATACCGAAAACTATAGCAACAAAACATGCAGAAAAAATAGCACTGATGGCTGCAAAACCAATTTATATTATAGGAATAGGACTAAAACCCCTAATAAGTTTATTCGAAGGATTAACTAAGGCAGTAATGAGAGATAAGAATATACCAAAAATAACAGAAGATGAAATTAAAACATTAGTTACAATGGGTGAAGAAGAAGGAGCAATTGAAAAGATAGAGAAAGAGATGATTCATAACATTTTCACATTCAATGATATTCATACTTGGGAAGTTATGACTCCAAGAACTAATGTAACTTCCTTAGAAGTAAATTCAAAACTTAATGAAATTAAAAAAACAATTAAGGAATCTGGATTTTCAAGAATACCAATATACGAAGAGAATAAAGATAATATTATTGGCCTTTTATATATAAAAGATTTAATCCCTTACTTAAATACAAAAAGAAAAATCAATCTTAAAAAAATAGCAAGAAAAACATTATTTGTTCCAAGAAATAAAAGAATAGATTTACTACTAAAAGAATTTCAAAATAAAAAAATGCATATGGCGATGGTAGTTGATGAACACGGTGGAATTGAAGGTTTAGTAACTCTTGAAGATTTATTAGAAGAGATAACTGGAGAAATCTATGATGAAACTGATAAAGAAGAAAAACCCATCAAAAGAATTGAATCAAGAACATATTTAATTAAAGGAAATACTGAGTTAGATTTGATCAATGAAAGATTAAAATTAGAACTTGAAGAAAGAGAAGATTCAAACACAATTAGTGGATTAATCTTAGATAAACTTGGAAGAATTCCAAAGAAAAAAGATAAATTGAAAATAGATGATATAGAAATAATTATAACAAAAATAGATATGCAAAGAATAGAAGAAATTAAATTAATTAAACATGGAAAGAATAACTAAAGCATTTGAATTTGCACACGAGGCACATTTAGGTCAAAAAAGAAAAGGAACTGGGGCACCATATATCATCCACCCAATGGAAGTGTCAATAATTTTAATGAAAAATAATGCAACTCCTAATGCAGTAATTGCAGGACTTTTACACGACACAGTAGAAGATACCGATACCACTATGGAGGATATTGAAAAAGAATTTGGAAGAGGGGTAGCAGAATTAGTTAGAGGGGCAACAGAACCATCAAAACTAGAAAAGAAAAAAATAACAATTAAACCAGAAAATATATGGAAAACCAATAAAAGCCACACTATCAAATTCATAAAAACTGCAAACCGGGATATGAAAATGCTTTCTTGTGCAGATAAACTTTCAAATATAAGGACAACAATAGAAGATCATAAAATAATGGGTGAAAAAGTTTGGGAAAAATTTCATGCACCAAAAGAA
This sequence comes from archaeon, assembly GCA_018652475.1. Classification (GTDB taxonomy): domain Archaea; phylum Nanobdellota; class Nanobdellia; order SCGC-AAA011-G17; family PNOQ01; genus JABHIB01. Next base: position 56,141 of record JABICB010000009.1, on the reverse strand, counting down.
GAACAAAAATGGTATTATATATCAATGTGTAAATCATTTAATGAAAACGAAAGTATAGCAGATACAGATATGTATACACAATTCAAAAAAGCAGTAATGAAAATATTTGGTGAATTTTAATTTTCTGAATTATATTGTTTTAATAAATTAACTAACAATTTAGGACAACTATCTTTTCCCAAAGGACAAGTTTTTAACTCATATTTAGAAATTAATTCTTCTTCCGAAAATCCACTAAAATTTAAATCATAAGATAATCTATCTGCAGCAGAATAATATTTTGAACAACTTCCAGGAGTATCCATACTAGATCTAACTATAGTCTCAACCGTACTTTTTGAAATTTGCACGTGAAAATCTCCGCAATTATTTTTAGTTTTATATATTTTCATAAGTTTATGCAAAAAATAATCTTTTTTAAAGGTTTTGAAAAGATTTATAATACAGTTTCAAATTAAAAATACATGGAAAAATTATTTACTTCTGAATCAGTAACTGAAGGTCACCCTGATAAAATGTGTGACCAAATCTCAGACGCAATCTTAGATGAACACCTAAAACAAGATAAAAACTCAAGAGTAGCTATTGAAACTCTAGTAAAGAATGATTTAGTAATCTTGGCGGGAGAAATATCTTCAAATGCGAAAGTAAATTTGGCCGAAACAGCAAGGAATGTAATAAAAGAAATTGGATATGAGTATAATCCTAAAATAATTATAAATGTAACAAAACAAAGTCAAGAAATTTCTCAAGGAGTAAATAAAGAAGAAAATAAAGAACAAGGTGCAGGAGACCAAGGTATGATGTTTGGTTACGCATGTAATGAAACAGATAACTACTTGCCACTACCAATTTACTTAGCACATAAACTAACAAAGAAATTAACAGAATTGAGAAAAAGTAAAGAAATAAATTATATTATGCCTGATGGAAAATCCCAGGTAACTGTAAAATATCACGAATCAAAACCAAATAAAATTCAAACTATAGTTCTATCAACTCAACATAATGAAATAGACAGGAATATCTTAGAAAGAGATATCCTAGAAAAGGTAATCAAACCTGTTTGTAAAACTTATTTAGATGAAAATACTAAATTTTTAATAAATCCTACTGGAAGTTTCATTAAGGGCGGACCAGAAGCTGATGTAGGAGTAACAGGAAGAAAAATAATAGTGGATACCTATGGGGGAATGGGGAAACATGGAGGGGGAGCATTTTCTGGCAAGGATCCTTCAAAAGTTGATAGGAGTGCAGCATACGCAGCGAGATTCATAGCAAAAAACCTAGTTGCAAATAAACTATGTCAAAGATGTGAAGTTGGTTTAAGTTATGCAATAGGAGTTGCAGAACCAGTAAGTATATTCATAGATTCATTTGGAACTTCAGAATTATCAGAAGAAAAATTGATAAAAATAGTAAAAGAAAACTTTCCATTAAAACCCTCAGAAATAATTGAATATTTTGATTTGAGAAAACCAATCTACAAACAAACTTCAACAAATGGTCATTTCACAAATGAAGATTTTGCATGGGAAAAAATAATAAAAATTAATCATTGAGAATATAACATTCCAATGTCTTTTCACCAGAAACTCTTCCGGGCACTGAATTTGAATAAGAAAGCTCACCAAAATCAATAGTGATTTCTTCTAAGGTAGTATTTGAAAAAATTTCTTTTTCATCAGAATCTAAACTAGAAACATAATTATTAAAAATTCTATTAGGTACTACTAATTTTTTCCCAAGAGTTTCTGAAAAAATTTTAGCTTGAGGAATAATATCAATATTTTGATCACCATAAATATCATCAATCATTACATAATCTTCTGAATCCCATAAAAAGGCCCTCTTAACAATTTTCCCTTCGGAGTTAGATGCTACAAAAGGTATCATATTAGGATTTTCTGCCATCCTCACTAAACAATCTGAATTCATTCGATTTAACCCCAAACAAGTTTTAGAAGGATATTCTCCTATGAATGCGAATTCCTTAAGTGTAGTAGGAGTAAAATAAGTAAATTGTGTGTCTTCGCCTTTAGAAGATATCGTTTCATAAACATAATTTTTTGCCAAATTATGAAATTGATCATGTTTTTTAAAAGTAGGATAATTAGAAAACCGATATTCCCAAATATCTCCACCCCTCAAAAGAGTACTAGAAAATTTAAGCGAATTTCTTACATTCCAGTTATGTGAATAACTTGCAAAAACCTGCATCTGTTCATCCATACTCAGTGTTGAAGAAATTTCATCTATTGAAAAATAATCTTGAATATAATTAGTTATATTTGTATCGAAGTTATCAATATTTGTAAAATCATAATCCTTAGAAAATGAACTTAAAACAGATAAAATATTATCAGAACACAACCTATACAAGGGAACTACCCTATGGAAAAACTTAGCTTTTTTCTTTTTTCCCATATCATGAATTGTATTAATTAACTTCTTACGTTGAGATATCTCTTGTTTAGAAAGAAAAGAATTAGTTAAACTAAGATCAGATATAAAATCAACAGCATCATTAAAATAAGTTCTTGACACTCGTTCAGAGATATCCAAAAGAATATCTTTTCTTTTATCACCTTTTTCCATATCGCTATATTTTGAGAGTAGATTGCCTAAATTATTAAATTTTAAACCTCTTTTAACTGCACGAGATAAGGATGAATTTAATTTATCATCACCAATATTTCTCCTTAATTGAAGATCTAGACAATGGACTGCATAAGTATCTCCTCCCTCTAATTCTAAAAGATTTTTATAAATCTCAAAATAATTATCAGTATCTAAATTATATAAATAACTAAATTGTTGTTTAACTTGATTAGATTTGGCAGCAATTGTTGCTAGTTTTATAACTTTATCCGATTTTGTTTCTAGAATATCACTTATTTCAGAACTTTCATTAAGATATAAATGAAACTGAGGATTAGTTACATAATTTTTAATGAACTTTTTTATATCAACTGATTTTCCAGAGATAGATTCATGAATATTATTTAAAAATTTTGAGTATATAACTGATTTATCAATTGACGTATCTATATATGCTTTAATTATTTCGAAATCTTCATCGGAACTTTTATTAAAAACTTTTAGAGATTTTTTTAAATCTTGATTTAAAAAAGAATCATCGCCAATTTTATTAACTAATTTATCTACAGTATCCAATCTATTTTCATCCAGTTTAAAGATCCTATATGCGGCAGGCACATTTGTATATGCATATGCAAGTGAACCAAATGATGTGGAAAGTAGAACTCCTTCTTCAACATGGCCCCGGACTATTAACTCTGCTGCACCCAGCCCCGATAAAGAAGAAAACAATAATGAAGATTTCAAATCAAGTTTTTTTGTAGTATTTAATTTATTCCCAATCGTTTTCCAATGTTTTTTATTAAATAAATTTGAACCAAATTTTTTCAACTTAGAATCAGATTTAGAGCCCACATCCTTTTGGAGGATTGTCTCTAAATTATTTTTATTTACCATATGACTATATGTAAAAACAGAAAAAGAGAATACTTTATAAAGGTTACCATTAGTACTACTATACAATGAGTACAGATATAACTGAACAGGCAAGAGAAAATTTAGAAAGATTACTTAGTAAAGAAATCAAATATATTTGCATAAAAAATGAAGGTCCAACTAGAAATAGTGATTTATACACTATAAATTTTTTTACTGAAGATTTTGTTAAAAAAAGTGCGAGTTATAATATTCCAAAAAAAGAAATGGAAAAATTTGTATCTATGTATGAAGTAATAAAAATATAATTCTATAACAACCCTTTTAAAGCAATAAATGAAAAAAGTAATATGATTACTTACTACAAGAAAGCACTAAAAGATAGAAAATTGAAAAAATTGAAATCTTATGAAAAAGGATGCTGGGTTAATGTAGTAAATCCGACTGAAAAGGAAATAAAGTATTTATCTGAAACTTATGAATTAGATGAACAGAATATAATTTCCGGAACAGATAAAAATGAAATTCCTAGAGTAGAAAAAAGTGAAGAGGGAATTTATATATTATTAAAAATTTTATCACCAAATAAAAAAGAATTAGAAACTTTTCTGATAGTAATAACAAAGAACTTTATTTTAACATTATCTAGAACTCAACCAAAATTTATTACTAACTTAATAGATGGGACAACAAAGTTCACAACAACTCTAAAAATAACTTCATTATTAAAATTGTTAGCTACAATAAATGAAGAATTTGAGAAAGCAACATTAAGGATTGTTAGGAGTGTGAATTCTGAAAAAAAATCACTTATAGATAAATTGTCTGAAAGAGATATTAATTCATTATTACTCCAAGAAGATACCCTAAACAATTATGTATCTTCATATTATTACACAAGTTTAGTATATGAAAGAATAATAAAACACATAAAATTATTAGATGAAGATAAAGAACAAATGGAAGATTTGAAAATTGAAGCCAGACAAGGATTAGATCTTTGTAGAGCATCACTAAAAAAGATTTCAAACCTTAGAAATCACTTGGAAGTTACCTTATCAAATAAATTAAACAAACTTATTACAGCACTAACAGTATTTACTATTCTAATTACAGTTCCGGCAGCAATCTCAGGAATTTATGGTATGAATATTACCTTACCCTTACAAAATAATCCATTTGCATTCTACTATATTTTAGCATCAATAGTTGCAATCTGGGGAATATTCATATTCTATTTAAAACAAAAAAACTAATTATAGTTAACTTTTTAAACCAATTAAAAAATTTAATTCTATGGCAAAATACAAAATAATACACGATAGAGAAGGATGTATAGGTTGTGGAGCATGCGCATCATTAGATCCTAACAATTGGGAAATGAGTTCCGAAGATGGAAAAGCAAACTTATTAGAAAATACAGAAAATGAAAAAGAACTTGAAGAAAACTTTGACCAAAGTAAAGAAGTGGCAGAATCCTGCCCAGTAAATGTTATTCACATAGAAAAAGATAACGAAAAAATAATATGAAACCAGAACTTTTAGCACCAGTAGGAGATTGGGAAACTTTATCTGCAGCAATTAAAGCTAAGGCAGACTCAGTATATTTTGGAATCAAATGGATAAATATGCGTTCAGCATCAGCAAGGAATTTCGATATAACTGAATTAGACAAATTGATGAAAAAACTTCATAAAAATAAAATGAAGGGTTATCTAACTTTGAATACATTAATTTATGATCATGAACTTACAAAAGTTAAAAGAATTCTGAAAGAAATAAAAAAATCAAAAGTTGATGCAGTAATAGCAACAGATATGGCAATAATACAACTTTGTAATGATAATGATATAGAAGTACATACTAGCACACAATTATCTGCATCAAATTATGAAGCAATAAAATTCTTTTCAAAATTTGCACCAAGAATAGTATTAGCAAGAGAATGTACAATAGATCAAATAAAATCTATTAAAGAAAAAATAAAGAAAAATAAATTAAATTTTAATGGAAGGGAAATAGAATTAGAAACCTTTGTTCATGGCTCACTTTGCGTGGCATATTCTGGAAGATGTTTCATGAGTCAGTTCCATAATAGATTATCAGCAAATAGGGGACAATGTTTACAAGAATGTAGGAGAAGATACAAAATAACTGATATTGAAGATTCGAGAAGAGAATTTATTCTAGATGGAGGATATGTTATGTCTCCCAAGGATCTTTGTGCACTCCCAATTTTAGATAAGTTAGTAGAAGCGGGAATTGATGTTTTTAAAATAGAAGGACGAGCAAAAGGACCAGAATATGTCTACGAGGTTACCAGGGCATACAGGGCTGCAATTGATTTAATCGACAAGAAAAAATTTACAAAGAAAGAAATGATAAAATTAGTAAATAAATTACATAAAGTATTCAATAGGGGATTTTCAACAAATTTCTTCCTAGGAACTCCAACAAATGATTCATGGGCAAAATTTTATGGTTCAATAGCAACTGAAAAAAAATCAAAGTTAGGAAAAGTTACTCAATTTTTTCCAAAATTGAAAGTGGTTGCAATAAAAATAGAAGAAAATAGAGAAGTGAAAATTGGTGATGAAGTTTGTTTCATGGGACCAACAACTGGATATTATAAAACTAAAATAAAAGAAATTAGATTAGAAGATAAAAAAATAAAGAAAGCAAAAAAAGGAGATGAAATCTCATTCAAAGTTAAAGAAAAATTAAGAAATGTTGACAAGGTATATCTAATAGAAAAAAGAGATGTTGACAAGGAAGAACAAGATATTCTTAAACAATTAGAAAAGATTGGTATACATAGGCCTTTCAAACATACAAAACAAAAAGGGATGAATTAATTCCTCCCTTACTTTTTATGCAATTTCACTGCAGTACCATATGCTAACATTTCGGAAGCACCCTGCATTATCATGGAAGTAACAAATCTAGCGCCAATAATTGCATCAGCACCCAGTTCTATTGCTTCATTAACCATTCTATTATAAGATTCATCCCTAGCAGCACTAGCCATAGCAGTATAAGTTTTTATTTCGCCACCTATGATAGTCTTTAAACTTGCACCTATGTCTCGTCCAATATTTCTAGTTCTTACAGTACTTCCTTTAACAACTCCTAATATCTCAGCAACTTGCATACCAGGCAAAGCATCAGTAGTAATCACAATTATCTCATTCATTTTCTTTTTCTCCCATTATATTTAATTTTTTCAATATCATCTTCTTTATCATTTAAGAAAATCCAAATTCCTAATACTAAAAACGAAATAGCATATATTAACAATTTCCAATGAAAAAATGATAAAACTAAAAAAATACTACCCAATATTATTAATCCAATTCCTGCAATAGTTCTACTAATAATATTTGACATAACATACTATTTTAAATCTAATATATAAAATTAACCTGAAAAGATAATTTAATAAATTTGCTTCACCCAATCATATATTATGAAATGGAAAGAAATTGGATTATATGGTAGCATGATCTTAGCAACAACGGTATTAGTTTATTCAATAAAACACTGTGAAGGCCCACACCAAATATTAGGGCCAGAATTAAATTATGAGGAACAAGTAGATTCTCTTGAATACTATGATATTAAATCAGATAGTCTAGAAACTAAAATATTAGAATGAGCCCGGCCGGATTCGAACCGGCGATCTTCACGGTGTAAACGTGACGCCCTAACCAGACTAAGCCACGGGCTCATGATAAACAAGAACATAATTTTATTTTAAAAGCTTTTCTATTTAGTTAAGATAATAACATTACCTCTTCCTTTCTTTATTCTCTGAACAATCTTCTTATGTTCTAATTCTGTAATTATTAAACTAGCCTTAGCTTCACTTAAACCCAAATTTTTACGCAGATCTTTTTGAGTAATTCTTCCACCACTTTTTTTAATAAATTTTAAAACATCATCTAGTTCGTCAGATTCTTCAAATAATGATATATTTTTCTTTTTTCTAACAAAGAAATACAATCCAATTAAACCCATAACAATTCCGATTAAATAATAAAGAAAAAATCCTTCTGTATCTCCTATAATATCAATTTCCAAATCTTCATCTAAAAAATCATCATAAACAGGAAATAAAATCAAATCTAAAACATAATCGCCTTCTTCTATGATTATAATCTCATCTTCAACACTAGATATCAATTCTTGACCAACATAATACTTAGCGACAAGAATATACTCTCCGACATTTAGCTCAAAACTATAACTCCCATCTGAAGCCACAACACTTTGCATCGGTTCAGAATTAATTTCAACTATAACATTTTCAACTAAATCAAAACCTAAATCATAAATTTCTCCATGCAAAGTTGCACCACTAACGAAAGGAATACAAAATAACATCAATAAAATCAACAATTTTTTCATAAACTGAAATTAGATTTATCACTATAAAAAACTAGCGATTTAAAACTTTAAAATGGATTAAAGGTTCCTAAAGCTTCTAAACTCTCCGATAAAAAGTTTACTTATAAACAAAACAAACAATTTAGATACATCGCATTCAAGCGAAGAGGAACTAAAAATGAAAAAAACAATGGCATTATTGTTAGTAGGATTATTCCTAATAAGTTCAATTCCAATGACAACAGCAGCTCAACCTAGATTAAGCATGTCAGATCAAGAATTGAAAGTAGTAGGAGAATATAATCAACTAAAACAAAAATATATGAAAGTAAAGGGAGAATGGCAAGATAGCAAAGTGAAATATTTGATTGCAAAAGAAAAATTAAAAAAATTTGATCAACTTTCATTAGAAGAACAGGATTTACACTTTGAAGAAACAAAAAAATATATCTTAAAAACAATAGAAAAAATGGAAGGGCACATAGATATATTACAAAATTGGAATGAGCGAATTATGAATAATGTAGAAATTGATAAAGACCTCGAATTAATATCAACTGAATTAACTATATTTCAAAAAAGTATAGGAAATACTTCAAATGTTAAAGAGTTGAAAGAAATAAGCAATGAACTTAAAGAATTTTGGACAACCAACAGGATTGTATTAAAAGAAATAACTTCTAAAATATTATCTGCCAAAGTAGAAAAAGTATTAACAAAAACAGAAACTCTATCAGATAAATTACATGAAAAAATAGATATTTTAGATCAAACTTCTAAAGAAGTTATAGAAATGCAAAACATCTTGAAGGAATTAGATATAAAATTAAATCATGCTAGAAAGGAATATGATAAAGCAGTAAATGCTTATTCACAACTGAATTCATTAAAGGCAGTAAATAATTCCTTGAAGGATGTTAAAGAATATCTAAAAACTTCAAATACCTACTTGAAAGAAGCACACAAAGACTTGAAACATTTGGTTAAATTATATCGAACTAATCAAGGTAGCTTTCCAACATTAACATTACAAACTCAATAAAATGAAAATAATACTTTCAATTTTATTGATTGCAGTGATTATAGTAAGTGGATGCGAAATATTAGAAAGAAATAACATTGAAGAAGAATCAACAGATAATCTTGGTAATGAAATCTCAGATGTTGATGAACTTGATATGATATGGGACGATCTAGATCTTGACGATCTAGACATTTAATTTTTAAAAAATGGAAATAAAAAAAATAATAATAAAAGAAATGGCTAGACTACTATCTAGTTCAGCAGTATTCATTACATTTAGCATGGCAATAATATTTGCCTCGATGATAAAAACAAATTTATAAAAACATTTAAATAGTTCTTTTTGTATTTTTGCATTATTATGGAACAACAACCAAATATACCTAAAGAGAAACTTGAAGAAATAAAAAAGAAACAAAAACAAATTAAATCAAAATTAGATAAATTTCAAGAATCTTCATTAAAAGTTCTAAAAAAAGAAATAATTGGTATAGCGCTTTTACCTCCAAAGGAAAAAGACAAGGAATCCATAAATGTTTTAGTATTATTAGATGATGCAAATTCAAAAATAATTCCTGATTTTAAATTAAAAGAAAAAGGAATTGAAGAACTTTCTAAAATAGCAGAAAAAATAGATAAAAAATTAAATTTAGAAATTATGTTAGGTTCAGAATTAAAAGAATCTTGCATGGATGGTAAACAAGAAGTATTACAATTGATTGCTATGTCTGCACCAACTTATGATCCATTAGATGTATTAATTGCATTAAAAACTGCAGAAATACACAAAACAATGGTTCTAAAAAAATTTGAGAAATATATAGTTAGTTATGTTGTTGCAGGATCAATGTTCAGAGGAGAAAAAGCAAATGATATTGATGCATATTTAGTAATTGATGACACCGATGTAAAACGTATGACAAGAACTGAATTAAAAGATAAATTAAAATCAATAATTATTAGTCAGGGTTATCAAGCAACTGCAATGACTGGAGTTAAAAAACATTTTCACATTCAAGTTTATATTTTGACAGATTTCTGGGACTCCGTAAGAGATGCAAACCCAGTAATTTTCACATTTTTAAGAGATGGTATCCCAATTTATGATAGGGGAACTTTCATGCCCTGGAAATTATTATTAAAGATGGGAAGAATAAAACCAAGTCCTGAAGCAATAGAAATGCATATGGATATAGGTGAAAAATTAGTCGATAGAGCAAAGAAAAAACTATTGAGTATAGCGGGTGAAGAATTGTATTACGCACTATTAAATCCTTCCCAGGCAGCCCTAATGTTATATGGAATTCCGCCCTCAACACCAAAAGAAACAATAAAATTATTAGATGAAATTTTTGTGAAAAAAGAAAAAATATTAGAGAAAAAATATGTTGATTCATTAGAAAAAATATTCAAATTCTATAAAGCAATCGAGCACGGAAAAACAAAGGAAGTATCTGGAGCAGAAATAGATGCATTCTTAGCTGAAGCAGATGATTACTTGAAAAGAATAAAGAAATTATTTAATCAAATTGAAAAAACAAAAGAAAAAGAAACATTTTCTGAAGTTTATTCAACAATTATGAAAATAACAAAAGATGTCATTGGAAAAGATTCGAAAATAAAAATAGAAACAAGATTGAAAAAATATTGTGAACAAAAAGGACTGCCATTAAGATTAGTAGATACTTTAAAATCAGTAATAAGAGCTAAAAAAGATCTCCAAGCTAAAAAACTAACAAAAGCAGAAGTAGACAAATTAAAAAGAGAATCGAGAATTTTCATAAAAACATTAGCAGAACATATTCAAAGGACAAAAAGAGCAGAATTAGAAAAAGCTACAGTTAGATTCAAATATGGAGATACATTTGGAGAACTTTTAATGTTAGGAAACACAGCATTTATCACTCCTGATCTGAAAAGTGAAGAAAAAACAATACAAAAAGCTAAATTAACAAAAGAAGGTGGATTAGGAAAAGTAACCAAAGGTAATTTTCAAGAATTAGAAGATGCTATCATGAAAAATCCAATAAAGGAAAGTTTGACAATAAAGAAAAGCTTATTTTCTGATCTTAAGGAATTATTTGGTCAAGATATTGAAATAATTCTTTAAAATAAGATAGATTTATTAATTTTTAGTTAGTTCCAAGAGTAAGCTTTATATATAACTATAAAGTTTGAGCACAGATTAAATTATGGAACAAAACAATATTAAATATTTATGTCAAGAAGATTTAATAAAATGTGGTCTATTAGACTATAGCGCAGCAGTAACTGACGTAAAATTAGCATTAATTTCTCACACTAATCAAGAAACACTATCAGATAAAATAGCAATAGATTTATCCTACGGGCATAAATTTAATGCACTAATCGCTACGAATGGAGAATATTCCTCATGTAAATGGTTAGGAGCAAATGTAGAAAATCATAAAGATAATTTGCAAAGATCATTTCCAATGTTATTTTTAAATGAAAAACAAACAGGAAAACCTGTAGCAATAATGGAAGGAAGTTTAATTTCTGCATTAAGAACTGGGGCATATGTAGCATTAGGAATTGAACATTTAGCAAAAAAAGATAATAACGTACTATTTATTGGAACAGGAGTAATCGCAAAAGCTGCAGCTGCAACAATATTTTCATATGAAGCATCAAGAAATAAAATAAATAATTTTAATTTTTATTCCAGAGACCAAGATCATGCAAATAATTTCAAAGACATATTAACTGATAAATTAAATATAACTGGAGAAATAAATCAAGTATCTGATTTAGAAAAAGCAATTTCAGAAGCAGATGTAACTGTTTCATTAAGTAATACTACTGAAACGCTATTCAATTTATCCAATATAAAACCAAATTCAACACACATTCATTTAGGCGGCCAAGATGATGACTTGGAGTATATAGAATATTGTGGGAAAAATGGAAAAATAATCTGTGACGATTGGGCATATGTAAAAAAAAGAGACATACAGGACGTTGCTTTTGCACATAATCAAAAAATGATATTAGATAGAGATATATATGGAAATTTAGGAGAAGTAATCACGGGATTAAAGAAGGGAAGGGAAGGGGATGAACCAATATTCTTTAATGCGGTAGGATTGCCAGAATTAGATTTGTATATGGGAACAAGATTATTTGAGAATGCATTAAAAATAAAGGATGTTGGGATAGATATCCCAGTTTATAAAAAATCAAATTGGATTTTGGGATAAAATGAGTTTAATATATATAGGAGATAAACATGATGATGTACGGAATAAATTATATCATGATGCATTAATAAAACATGCAAATTTTGATTATAAACTATTTTCTTGGTTTGATATGATTAATCCAGGATCAGTAGAATTAATAAAAAAATTCAATCATGAAAACAACTTTCTTAGAATAGCTTCACCTTGGTATGAAGAAAAACTAAAACCTATACTAAAAAACAGTTCAAGAAATATGACTGATAAATATTATTATTACTTGTTGGATAAAATAGATGAAAATTTTTCAGAAACAATCAAAATAAACTCTCCCGAATCAATAAAAAACATGAGAGATAAAAAAATAACTGAAGAAATATTAAAAGATGATTGCATCCCCACTCCAGAAAGTTATAAAATGAAATCTTATGGGTGCCTTGAAACAATAATAGATTCACCTCAAACCATAGAACTTATAATGAAACCTAAAACTGGCTCAATGGGTTCTGGAATTGGATTGATAAATTTGAATAACGGAAATTTAAACTTCGAAACAAATTATAATTCTGACAATTTTTCAACATATAATGATGAAAAAGCCAAACAAAAAATTGAAGAAATAATGAAAACTGAAACAGAATTTATATTTCAACAATATATAAATTTACCAATAATAGATAATAAAAAATTTGATGTGAGGATGTTATACATAATGGATGATATTGAATTCATATATGCAAGAATGGCAGAACAGTCTTCTATTTGTACAAATATCAGTAAAGGTGCAACTGATTCAGTTAAGGTATTAAACAAAATTCCAAAAACAAAATTAAAAGAAGCAGAAGAGTTAGCAAGATCTGCTACAAATTCATTCAATACAAAAATAGCGGGAGTAGATATAATTTTTGATAAAGAATTTAATCCTTATGTTTTAGAGATGAATGCATTTCCTGGAGTAATAGGCCCATTAAAAAATAATTTCAATCCATATGAAGTTGAAATTGAAAAATTAAATGAAATTCTAAAGTAATATAGTTTATGCTATATAATTATTTAAATAATATCAAATAAAATACTAAATTATGATATTAAATCTCGGAATTTTATTAGACTTAAAAGAGATAGATGGAGTTGTAAAATACATAGTAAATCATAAGTATGTTCATTCATTGAAAGCATCTACAAAAGAAGAAATCAAACTAAATATCGTAAAAATAACTTATGAGGATGAGTTAGAATTAATGGGTTTAGATGGAGTAGTTTTAGTTGGGGGAGGAAAATATTCAGAAAAAATAAAATTTAGGCCCACATTAGAAGAAGCAAATCCTGAACGATATATTTTTGAAAAAAAATTAATACATTATTGCAGAAAAAATAATATTCCAGTCTTAGGTATTTGTAAGGGAACACAGATGATAAATGAAGTATTTGGGGGCGCAGTAGATTATATTGATAACACAAAAGATATAGATCATAATTGTAAAAAAACAAGACACACAATAACTATCGAAGATGAAACACTTTTAAGACAAATATACAACAAAGAAGAATTATTAACTAATTCATTTCATTTAAAAGAAATTAAAGCATTATCAACAGATTTTAATATAGCAGCAATTAGTGAAGATGGAATTATAGAAGCAATAGAATCTAAATTTGAACCACTATTTTTAGGAGTACAATGGCACCCTGAAGCTATGGAAAAAGAAGAATATCATCCATTATTTAATCACTTCATAAATCACTGCGCAACTAAAAAATCATCAAATAAAACAAAAGTTTTTTAAATAGTCAGGATTAACCAAAATCGAAAAAATGGAAGGAATTATTGTTAATTACAGAGGAAGCCACAAAACACAGTATCCTAATCAAATGATTATAACTGTTGAAGGCATAGATTCTAAAGAGAAAGCTAAAGAATTAGTTAAGAAAAAAGTAACTTGGTTAACACCTTCTGATAAAGAGATGACAGGAATTGTTTTAAAAGAACATGGCAATAGTGGTGCTGTTCGTGTAAAATTTTATAAAGGATTACCTGGACAAGCTATAGGTACTAAGGTAAAAATAGAATAAAATGGCAGGCTTAAGAAAAGGACATTGTTACAAACATATAACGACAAGGCCCTACACAAGGAAATCGAAATATAGAAGAAAGGGATTCATCAAGTCAGTGCCAATTTCAAAATTAGCAAGATACCATATGGGAAACACAAAAGTTGACTTCCCTGTATCAATTAGATTAGTTACAAAAGAAGCGTATCATATTAGACATAATTCTTTAGAATCATGTAGAACTTTAATAAACAGAAAATTAAATGAAAGTTTTGGTCCAAAGGAATATCATTTCAAAGTAAACATAGTACCTCACCAAGTATTAAGAGAAAATAAAATGCTTACCGGTGCTGGGGCAGATAGAATGCAGAGTGGTATGAAGCATTCATTTGGAAAAGCAATGGGTTTAGCCGCAAGAGCAAAAAAAGGAACAACTATTTTTGAATGTAAAACACATGCAAAAAATATTGAAATTGCAAAGAAATATATGAAAAAAGCTGGACCAAGATTACCTGGAAAGGTAGAAATTGTAGTTATAGAATAAAAGTTATACAATACAAATTATTAAATAATTCTAGATTAAATTATATTTATGAAAAAAGGTGTTAAATATCTCTTAACTGGAATAATGATCGGTGCAATTAACCTTGCACCTGCAAAAACCAATGAATATTATGCTCAAAAAATTTCTAATTATTCCCTTAGTGAAGGTAGGCCGAGCCTAGGTGGACAGTTAATAGTATTGAATAAAGCTGGAACAACATATACTATAAATTATAAAGATGCAAATAAAAATCATGAACCTGATTCTGGAGATGGACTACTAATCAGAAAAACAAAAAAATTTTCAAGAGGTGGAAAAATAAAAATTATAACTGAACTATTCAGAGATTATAATTTAGATGGGATAATAAACAATTATGATTATTATCATAAAGAGACATTTAAATTTGACATTTATACAAAAAATACAGAATTAAATAAATATTCTTCAAAGAGGGATCAAAATTTAATAGATATAAATCATAAATATTTACAAACATTAGAAGAAATAACAAAAATAATTGAGCATAAATAAATTTCATAGAAATATTTATATAAGTATAAACGTAATTGGATTATAAAAGAGGCAACATGGTAAATATACTTTGGTTTAAAGATGTGAATAAAGATTCTATTCCTCAAGTAGGGGGAAAGGGAGCAAATCTTGGTGAGATGACTAATGCAAGATTCCACGTACCACGAGGATTCGTAGTTACAGCAGATGCATACAAACAATTTCTAGAAAAAACTGATATTCAGCCAGAAATAAATAACATATTATCTAATTTAGATATAGAAAATTCGAATCAATTAAATGAAAAAGCAAAACAAGTAGAAGATTTAATTTTAGAGCAAGAAATGCCAGAAACAATTAAACAAGAAATTGCAAAATCATATAACGAAATGGATGTAAATAAAGAAGCATTAATTGCAGCAGGAGCTGCACTTCAATTTATTAGATCAGGAAGAGAATCCCCTTTTGTTGCAGTAAGGTCCTCAGCAACTGCAGAAGATTTACCTGAAGCTTCATTTGCTGGACAACAAAGTACATTCTTAAATGTAAAAAATGCGAGTAATGTTGTACAAGCAGTAAAACAATGTTGGGCATCATTATACACTGCAAGAGCAATTTATTATAGAGAGAAAAATGGATTTGAACACGAAAAAGTATTCATTGCAGTAATCATTCAAAAAATGATAAATTCTGAAAAGGCAGGAGTAATGTTTAGTATAAATCCCACTACTAATAATGAAAATGAAATCATTATAGAAGCAGGATTTGGATTAGGCGATGCAATTGTTTCTGGATCAATATCCCCAGACAGATATGTAGTAGTAAAAAATCCCTTATCAATTAAAGATAAAAATATTAACCATCAAGCATGGATGTTCATAAGAGATGTAAACACTGGAAGAACAATAAAAAAAGAAGTTAGGACTAATGAAAGAGAAAAACAAAAACTTACTGATGATGAAATTTTAAAATTAGCAACTCTGGCAAAAAGGATAGAAAAACATTATGGTGTGCCGCAAGATATAGAATTTGCAATTGATAATGGAACATTCATAGTTCAAACAAGACCAATTACTACAATAAAAAAAACAGAAGAAATAATAGCTGAAACATCAAAATCAGAAGAAACTAAAAATAGAGAAATCTTCTTAGAAGGAATAGCTGCGTCACCAGGAATAGGAAAAGGAACAGTAAAAATAATCAATAATAAGGAAGAATTACACAAAATAAAAAAAGGTGATGTCTTGGTAGCTAAAATGACAAACCCTGACTATGTGGCAGTTATGGAGCGTGCATCAGCAATTATAACTGATGAGGGTGGAAGTACTTGTCATGCGGCAATAGTTTCTAGAGAAATGGGTATTCCTGCAGTAGTTGGGACAATGAATTCTACAGAAAAATTACAAGAAGGAGATAGAGTAATTGTGAATGGGTCAACAGGAAAAGTATACAAAGATGATTCTCCTATTTCAGAAATAGAAAAAATATCATTAGAAGAACATAAACCAGAAATTATCAAAAAACAAGATACCTTAACTCAAATAAAAGTAAATATTGATATTCCTCATCTAGTAGATAGGGCTGCGCAAACAGGGGCAGATGGAATTGGATTATTAAGATGTGAATTTATGATTTTAAATAATAAAGATCACCCAAGTTATATGATAAAACAAGGAAGAAAAGATGAATTAGTTGAAGGACTAGTAAAAGATCTAAAAACAATAGTTTCAAAGTTTGAAGGAAAACCAGTTTGGTATAGAACATTAGATGCGCCAACAGATGAATTTAGAAATATGCATGGTGGAGAAAATGAACCTCATGAAGATAATCCTATGATGGGATGGAGATCAATAAGAAGAGATTTAGACGAACCAGAATTATTAAAGGCGCAATTTGAAGCAATAAAAAAAGTAAGAGAATCTGGATTAACAAATATAGGCATAATGATACCTTTAGTGACAGGAGTCAAACAAATAAAGAAAGCAAAAGAAATTCTTAGGGAAGTTGGACTAGAACCACAAAAAGATATAAAATTTGGAATTATGGTCGAAACACCTGCCGCCGTACAAATGATAAAAGATTTTTGTGAAGAAGGAATTGATTTTGTAAGTATTGGTACAAATGATCTAACTCAGTTCACATTAGCTGTAGACAGAAACAACGCAAAAATTCAAAAATTATACTCCCCTATGCACCCAGCAGTATTGAGACAAATAAAACATGTAATCAATATTTGTAAAAAATATGATGTAACAACTAGTATTTGTGGACAGGCAGGATCAAATGAAAAAATGGCCAGATACCTGACAAAAATAGGCATAGATAGTATTTCTGCAAATATAGATGCAGTGAATAAAATAAGTCAAGTTGTTGCAGAAGAAGAGAAAAAATTACTTCTAGAATCAAGAAATAGAAACCTTTATAAATAGTTAGTTACTGTTTAGTAGTAAATAAGGAGGCATAATAATGTTAAATAAAACTGAATATATGGGAATATTTGAAGATTATAGTAAATGGGAACAATTAAATAAAATCTTTGATGATTCTCCACAAAAACCAGGAATTAAACAACAAATTTCACAAGGAATTTTCGGAAGTCCAATTGCACTAAACAATGCACCATTAGATGTTGTTTCAATGTATGCAATAGAACAAAAAGAAAATAAAACTAATGATTTAATGACAAAAACAGAACAAAATCTAGAAGATTTAGTAAAAACATTAACTACTAAAATAGATAAGCCAGAAATTGCTACAGGTTTTGCATTAAATTTACCATATTTTGAATCAGGAGAATATTCTGACTTAACAGAAATACATAAAGAAGTAAAAAGATCTGAAGAAGTTTTGAAAAATAAGGATATAAATTCTGCAGCTGAAGAACTAATAGATAAATATGGCGTAGAAAAGGGTGTAGTATATCATGCACAAAATCACGCAGATAGTTTATTTGGAATTTATCAAGGCATAATCCAAGCAAATGTACAAAAGATGGCATATGAATTTGTTGATGAAGATGTATTTCAAAAAGATAAATTTGAAGGATATATGAGTCACCTAGCAAGCAATGAAGAAGAAGCTTCTAAATATGAAGTATTAAAAACAATTGCTGGAAATTCATACCATATTTTAACAGAAGAAAATAGTACTGAATAACTAAAAAAATTACAAAGAGGGATTAGTCCCTTTTTGTTCTTATTATTTTTTCTCGTTCTAAAAGATTAGAAGTGATAGCACGCATAACTTTTTCAAATTCAATAGTCCTATCCATATATTTATCAATTATTTCTCCTTTGAGATGTTTGACATTCCCATGAATAACATCATGTGCAAGAACATGCATTTCTTCAAACCAAGAAATATATTTTTTATTTAATCTTTTTTTACTAACAAATATGACATTCAACAAATCACCAACATGTTCCGGACTTGGAGGAACTTGACCAGCGGCCATAAGCGCAGCATGTGCAGAATCTACCATTGCCCAATAAAGATTTTCTATAGAACTGACAATATTGAATTTAGCCCTAGAGATGTGTAGGGGAGATCTCCTTAGCGTTGTATAAACTGCTTCGGGAGTTGGACGAATTTTACCCTTAGCTAATAATATCTTTAATGGTGCAAAATAACCTCCAAAATCAACAAGAGGTTGACCATATCTTATAACATTGATAGCAATAGGATCTCCGATTTTAACTTCTTCCCAGAAAGCACTCAATGTAACAGTATTAATGTGTAATTCTTTTTTATAACCTTGTTCAGAAACTAATTTTCCTAATTCTTCCCTGTACCAAGCTATTAATTCTTGATCCCAATCTATAGTGCAATCATCTATAATTATAACTAAATCAATATCACTACCTTTTTTTACTTTACCTTCAGCAACACTTCCAAATAATACAATGGACTTTATAACTTCCTTAAATTGCTTATATGCCTTCATTGAAAAATCATAAGCAATATCATAATCTGTTTCAAGAACTGACTTCTTTTTTACCTTTGTTTTTTTCTTTGCTACCAAATTAATCCCTCTTTATTAAATTTTATTTTTATTCTTTAAAAACTTTTTTATTCATTTTTTCGTTGTCTAGCGCCAAGTTCTAGGGGCAATCCTGAAAATCCACCAGTATATTGTTGATCAGTTAATAAATCATTATATCCTAATGTATAAGATGCATAAAAGTCCTTAACCTGTGACCAATTAGGACCTTTATCCATTGCATAAATAGGAGAATCTAATGCCTCTAATGTATGGGGTAATGGACTCTGTTTGAAATTTTTTACAAATCCTCCTGCCTCATTAACAAAAGTCATATCTGCATTACTTCCTGCCCTCATTTTTTCAATCATCTCTTTGACCGGAACATCACCCATACCAGGAGCTAAATGACTATCAGTATAACCAAAATTATCTGTAAGGTGAACGTGTTTTAAATAAGGAGAAATTTTTTCAGTCTCTTCGATAATATCTTCTTTTGAATAACCATGTTTTTTTAATTGATAAATATGCCCAATATCCCATGTTGCACCTATCAATTTCTCAGCAACCCTGTCTGCCTCAGTTTTTGATAAATTTTTACTTTCAATTAATTTTTCTGATAACTTATCTCTAGATTCTACAATTAATTCTTTCATGCTGTCAGCCCTAGATAATGCAGAACCTGGCTCCCAATTTTCAGTAGATAAAATAGGGGCATTTTCACCATATTTCTCATATGCATGTGCAGCAACATTTGCTAAGGTTTCAACAGTTTTTTCTTTTGTAAAATCATCCACTGGACGAAAAAGTTCAGGAGCAGGTAATTTATTTAGTTTACTCAATAAATAACTCGAATCTAATTTTTCACCAACTTTTGAATTTATTTCATTATTTTTCCATTGATTTATTTCGCCAGATATTCTTAATCTTTCAGAATCAGAACTATCAATAGAAAGTTGAGAAAATGCTTCATTTTCCCTTCGTTTTGCTTCTTCAGTGATATCTTCTTGTATTCTAAACTTTTTACCAAGAGTAGACAATGCCTTTTCATTAGCTGATACTACTGAACTTTGTTCGGTAGTATCTATAGAATGAAATTCCTTATAGTTATGATTCATTTTTTGTAAACCTTCTATGATAACCTTATCATAACTTTCAATTTGTTGTTTATATGAATCAAGCCTTCTACCTACAGATTTTATATAATCAATTTGTTCAGATGTTAAAGAATGACCTTGTCTTTGTGCATACAAGGCACTCTGATAAGCAGGATTAGATTTTTCCCTCATTATCATACGTTCAGATTCATCCTTTGCCTTATCATAACTAATTAATTTTAATTTTTCATTTTCCCAAGTAGATTCATTTAATTGTTCTAATTTTTGATCAGGAGTCCAATCCTTTACTTCCCCCAAATAATTTAATTTTTCATATTTTAATGGCGCTAATTGTCCGGTTTCTTGATTAACTACAAACATCATATTTTTTTCACCAGGAAGTCCCTTTTTCCACTCATATGCTGGAACGCCCCCAGTGGTATGCAGATTAATTACTGTATTTCCATCTGGATTGATTGATTGAGTTCTATCTACAATAGATTTTAAATATTCTTCAGTTTGTTCACGGTTAGATTCCTTCCATCCCTCTTGAGTAAATCCTGCCGGATCAACAATTGGAGCATGAACAGAAACCTTAGAATCAGTTAATTTGGCCAACCTTCCAATTTCCTTAAAGTGACCAACAGGAATAGTTTCAAAAACATCTTGACTTATGGCGCCAATTTCAACATTTTTTACACCTTCATTTAACCTTTTTCCTAACTCTTCTAACTGATTAGGAATCATGGGACTAGTTGGAGAAGATTGTAATCCGAAAGGTAAATGGAAACTACCTTCATCCATGCTTCCCCTATATTCCCCATAAAAATTATTATAATCATCCATTTTTTTGATATTTGATTTTAGTAATCTTCTCCTGTTCATTAGTAACAATTTCGTCAACATTTAAACTAGTAGATTGTGAAAGATTGGAAACATCTGAAAAATTAGTTTTATAACTATCTTCTTTAGAATTTTGATTTGCTTGAGTCATGCCCTCTTTTAAAACTGAATTATTAGAATTGAAATTAATATTATTTACATTATTTGAATATTCAGAAGAACTATAATTATCTTGTTTTTCACCAGAAATTACATAATCAATTGTATCTTTTTCTGATTCATATTTTTTATTAATTTTAGAACTTTTTACAACTTCATCCACTAATTTATCTTCCTTAGTTAATTCAGAGTCAGCAACATCTTCTATAGACTTAGAAATTGATACGAGAGGATTATTAGATTGAGGCACAGTGGATTCGATAACATCCATATCAAAGGACTTTTTTCCCTCTTTATTTTTTAATTCCATTAATAAATTCTCAACCTGTTTCTTAGTTTTTTTCTCATCAATAGTTTCAATTATCTGAGTTAATTTAGATATCTTTTTTTCATTAGATTCTAATTTGCTAAGTTCTTTTTTTAATTTATCAATCATTTTACCAAGTAGTCATACGATGAGCTTTTTTGAATACATCATAAGTTAAAACACATGTGTCTAGTGCTGCAGATTGAGCAGCCTTCTTAACTAATTTAATTCTGAACTTTCCAGGATCCCTTTCACCATTACTTAAAAAACCTGCACCCAAGGATTTACCAATATCAGAAAATCCTCCTGCCAAACTCATAAGAATATTTTTTTCTTTTTTCTTTTCTGGTTCATCTTCTTTTTTAATTTCTAAATAATCCTCAATATCATCTTGTAATTCTTTCAAGCTAAATTCAGTTAGACTTTCAACCAACTCCATATCCTGAAAAGTTTCATGGGCCTCAATATCATTAATATCTTGATCAGTCATTGCATATCCATTAAACTTGATATCTACCACTCCCGAATTTACATATTGATTACCTTGCTCAGTCCTAACTGATTGAGGTAAAGTCCTATACTTGAAATTAATTTCAAGAACTGAAAAATATTTATCCTTAAATTTAAACCCTGCATAAGAAGGATGAACCTTAGAAGGTTTGATTTCTCTTTTACCCATCAAAGTAAGTTCCATCTGCATATTACTAAATGCAGATACCATATCAGGACTAGGTAGCCCCGAATCAGTCTTGAATTCCTTCATGCCTAATTTTTGAGCAGCCCTAAAATAAGGTTTTGCCCACTTCGTATATAACCTCAGAGAATCAATTTGTGAACGTAAATATGTTTTTTCAATGGAATGTCTCTTTCTTAGTTCTTGTTCACTAATCTCCCTCCATTTACTATATTCTATAATTTTTTTCTTTAATAGTATTTTTACTCTACGATTAAGATCTAATTTATCAACTGTTTTAACATCCCCAACTTGGAAAAAGGCATCTCTTAAAGTAACAAACTGTAAATCCCCTCTTGCAAGATTATTTATTGAACCTCCCCCAGTCTTAATATCTACTTGATCCATCCATACAGATTTTAAGGAATATTCAGCAGCTTGCCTTTGTTTGAAATCTTTTTGTTTTTTTGGATCTGCCTCGTCATATATCTCCAATCTCATATCAAATTCTCTTAAATTATAAATTAAATTCAAAACACTTCTAATAACAGTATTCACATGCCCAAGTATTTGCATAGCTTTTTCTTGCATTAATGAAGCCCTTTGACCCATTTCACCATAATATCCTCCACCTACGCTGGCTTCGAACTCTTCTTCAACTTTATTTACTTCCAATCCTAATCCGCTTGGAACTGTATTTCTCATAAAATCTAATGTCCAAAAATATACTGGCTCCAAGGATTGTTGAAAGGTATCATAAGTAATATGATACTCTAATGGTTCATTATTAGAAAGTTTGACAATAGTCTCCTTACGTATAAGATTCACTAACCTGGCCCGGATATCTTGTTTTTGACTTCCAGTTAAATCTTTTTTCTTCAATTCTTCCCTAAGAGAAACTATACTATCACCCATAATATAAAATTCTGGTTTAGAACTTTTTAAACGTTTCTATCTTTACCAAAAATAACAACAGAAAATAAGGTGTACGAACACAAGGAAATACCCGAAAGCAAATCCAAGCGAAAGTACGATGTATAAGAAAAAAGAAATCCCGAAAGACAACTTCAATCAAATACATAAACATTTTAACAAAAATGATATATAAATTTTTCTAATCAATAAAATATATATATAACTATATAAGTAACAAAATAAAATTGAAATTATGAAACTAAAATTTTGGATTATAGCAATAATAATAGTAATTTTAGATCAAATAACTAAAATTTTATTACAAAACAAACATTTTGGAATAATAAATTATGCAACAAACACAGGAGCAGCATTTAGCCTATTTAGTAATTCAACAACAATTTTAACAATAATTTCATTTTTTATGATAGGAGCAATAATATATTTTTATAAAAAACATTCGAATGCAGCAATCCCTTTAGCACTTTTATTAGGTGGGACAATTGGAAATTTTATAGATAGAGTAAATTTTGGTTATGTTAGGGATTTCATAGATTTAAAATTTTGGCCGATATTTAATATAGCAGATTCTGCCAATGTTATGGGTGCAATAATTTTAATATACTTAATTTGGAAAGATAAACTTTAAATACTTCTCAAGGTAAAATTAAATTAATGGAAAAATATGAATTAATAACTCGAAACCTTCAAGAGATAATTGAAGTAAAAGAATTGAAAGAGTTATTAAAAAAGAAAAAAACTCCCTCAGTATATTGGGGAACGATGCCAACAGGAAGTGTATCAATAGCATATTTCTTTCCAATGTTGAAAATAGCAGATTTTCTAAAGGCAGGATTAAAAGTTAAAATTTTATTAGCAGATTTACATGCAGCACTAGATAGTGTACCTTGGGAAATTTTAGAAAAACGATACAAATATTATCAAGAATTAATTATTACTATTTTAAAAACCATAGATGTAGATATATCAAAATTAGAATTTGTCAAAGGTAGTGAAATTCAATTAAATGAAAAATACTTTAATGATTTATTAAAAATGAGTACTTATTCTACAATTCACGGTGCAAAAAAAGCAGCATCAGAAGTTGTAAAACTTGGAGACAATCCAAAACTATCAGGAATAATTTACCCATTAATGCAAGCATTAGATGAAGAATACTTAGATGTGGATATGCAATTTGGTGGAATGGATCAAAGAAAAATCATGGTTTTTGCCAGAGAATATTTACCGAAAATAGGATACAAAAAAAGAATTGAACTACTAAATCCATTAATTAGGGGACTTATTGGAGAAAAAATGTCTTCAAGTATTGAAGCAACAAAAATAGATACATTAGATGATGAAAAGACTGTAAAGAAAAAAATAAACAAAGCAGAATGTGTTCCGGGCGATATAAATAATGGTTTAATGGCATTATTAAAATATTTTATAATGGTATTAAAAGAAGATAAAAAAGAAAAATTCATAATAAACAGGCCAGAAAAATTTGGTGGAAAAATAATTTATAACAACTATGTTGAAATTGAAAAAGATTTTATTGCAGAAAAACTTCACCCAATGGATTTGAAAATGGGCGTTGCAGATGAAATAAATATAATCTTGAAAAATTTCAGAACAAATAAAAAATTAATAAAATTACATGAAGCAGCATATAAAAATTAATTCTTTTTAGCAAAAATTTCTAACCATTTTGTTCCACTCTCTAGTTCACTAACTTCGGAAGTAAGAACACTAAATCCTGCATCAGTTAAATATTTTTCAAATTCATCTTTCTTAAAATAAAAAAAATGTCTTGGTTCATTTTCATATTTGACCTGCCTAATCTCTTCGTCACCATTTCCTTCCTTAACCGAGATATATAATATGCCTTTAGAACTGAGAACCCTAAAAAATTCCTTCAAAACTTTTGATATTTGTGACCTATCAATATGGACCAAACTTGCCATACTCCAGATACCATCAAAAGATTTATCTTTAAAAGACATTTTTCTAAAATCCATAACTTTGAATTTAGCTTTTTTTATTTTTTTCTTAGCTAACTTAATCATTGATTCAGAAATATCAACGCCAACTACATCAAAACCATCTTCAAAAAAATAAGCAGCATCCCTTCCAGAGGCACACCCTGCATCAAGAATCTTTTTTCCAGATAAAAGCGAAGAAAATTTGGATAATTGATATTGCATTAAAATATTTTCAGTATGTTCTGAATAAATTTTTGCAATTTTATTATATGTTTTTATCGCCTGTTTAATCTTATCTTTCATATTAATGATTAAATAATAATATTTAAAAAACTTATTATTCCTTAATTATCATGGTACACACTCCAAATACGAAACCATTCTTAAAAAAAATGATGCCTTTATTTAAAAAAATAGCTGAATTAGAAACACGAAAAAATAACTTTCAAATCTCCGCATTAGAACGAGAATTGTCAAAAGAAGAACTCAATGAAATGATTATGAAAAAACATTATAAAGATCCAGAAGATTATGAAGGGGATTATCTTTGTAATCGTATCTATTTTAACAGAACAAAGGAATCGCCATGTACATTAAACAAAGATAGGTGCGAATATATAACTAAATTGATGGGAAATGATTATATGCCTTGTAATGTCTTGTATTTAAAATTAAAGAGAAAAAATGAAATTTAAAGCATACGGACATGAAAATCTTTTAGCAACTCACAAAAATACTTTTGAATTTACTAAAGATGACTACTTAACAAAACAAGGGGATTGTATAGTTGGAATAAAATTAGATAAAATACCTGAAGCAAAAACAGGATTAATAAAAATAATAATTTCAGTTAAAAAATTTAAAGAAGAGATAACTGCGGAAGCAAATCCACATTTTAACCACGAAAAAGAATTTGTAATAAGAATATCTGGTTTTTTAGATGATAGAACTTATGCTATCAGGGCAGATAAAGCTGCAAAAGATTTCGATAGAAAAATGATTAAATTATTAAAAGATCCAACTCAGAAAATTAACATAGAAATTAAATGAAAACCCTTCTACTTTTGGGAATATAAGTTAATATTTTATCTCCAACATTACGCCCACACCCATAAAAATCACTACCATTCTTTATCAAAACATATCCTAAATCCTCTTCAGATAAATGTAAATCACTTCCAGTAATCCACAAATCTCTATGATCATCATCCACAGTGATAACATTCTGTTTAGCATATTTTCCAATTAATTGACTTCCCTCTATACTCATCCTAATGCCATCTTTTTCAATAGTGCAGAAATAAAGTCCACTATGACTAAGTCTTAAACTCAACAAATCATTTTCTCCAAGACCCCTAGAAATAATATATACTCTATCTTTTCTACTAATAAAGAAGTAATAATCTAATTCAACATTACCTATATTGAATTGTTCATCAATCTGTTTGAATATTTTTTTTACTTCCTTAGCCTTTAATGGAGTAAGAGTTCTAATATTTTTCATAAAATAAAATATAATGCCACCTATATAAAATTAATCATTGATATTTTTATAATCCAAACTTACATTATTCTCAGAGTCATCAATAATAAGATAATCTCCATTAAACCAAGCGCCAGGATTAACAACATGCCTTTCACTATCTTTTAATTCGAATTTTCCACCTTTTGTTACAAATTCAGAAAAAGAAGTATTCCCAGAAACTTCATAACCATACAATCTATGGTGGTCGTGTCCCCTCAAAAGAAGATTATAACCATTTTCTTTCATTCTACTAAAATTTTTAGGATAATCCATATCTCCATAATCTATTCTAAACCACAAATCCTCTATTTCTTCTGGACATCTAAAATAACTCATTAAACTCCCATCAAGGCCACCATGAACAACATAAGTAGAATTATTCCCAATATTAGTTTCAACACCATGAGTTTTATTTAATAAATAAGATATATATTCTTTAGCTTCAGAATTATGATGTAACTCAGAGTATAAATCGAATACTGTTTTGTCTTGCATATCTAAGGTACCTGAATAAAGATCTTTATTATGGAAAATTGCATAATCATGATTCCCTGGAACAATAATTGAAGATTTTCCATCAGCATTAAATCTTTTTTCAAGATCAATAACATCTTTAATTACATTAACTTGATCAAAATCCCCTAAACAGATAAATGAATCAATTTTTTCAGAGTCTATAACACTTTCTAGCTCATTAATTCTCTTTCCATGCATATCTCCAAATACTAAATGTCTCATTAAAAAAAAGAATAAAAGATACTTATTAAGCGTTTTGTTATAAGATTGACAGATACAACAATAGTTTTTATAAAGAAATATTAAAACCTGAAAGTATGAAAGATTTTTTTCCATATGAGACTTATAGGGCGGGACAAGATTCATTTGTTAAAGTAGTAAGAACTGCAATAACTCATAAAAAAGATGTATTGGCTCAAGTACCAACAGGAGTCGGAAAAACTGCGGCAGTCCTTAGTCCAGCATTAAAATATGCAATAGAACACAAAAAAAAAATAATATTTCTAACTTCAAAACACACACATCATAAAATAGCTGTTGAAACATTAAGAGACATAAAAGAAAAGAATGATTTAGATCTGAAAGTAGCAGATTTTATTGGTAAAGTACATATGTGTGGTAGAAATGATATCGATCCACGAAAAGCTACAAACTTTCCAGACTTTTGTAAACATTTAATTGAAAATCAAGAATGTGAATACTATGAAAATTTTCACGATAAAAATAGATTCTTTCAAAACAAAAATTTATTTGATAAATTAAAAAATAATATATTAAATGTAGAAGAAGTCGTTGAATGGTGTAAAAATGAAAAAGTTTGTCCTTATGAAGCAACCAATATGTTAGCAAAAGAAAGCAATGTAATCATCGCAGATTATTTTCATATATTAGATAGTTCAATAAGAGAAACATTTCTTAAAAAAATAAAAAAAGAGCTAAAAGATTGCATAATAATCTGGGATGAAGCACATAATGTTGCTGGAAGATCAATGGATTTAATGAGTAGTTCAACAAATAATCAATCCCTAAGGTACGCAATGTTAGAAGCAGAAAAATTAGATGAAAAAATTATGAATGACATTGAAAAGTTAAGAAATAAAATTGAAAAAATGTCTGAAAAATATAAGAAAGATGAAACTATAATTTCAAAAGAAGAATTTGGAAGTTACAGTTCAGCATTTATTGATAAATTACATTCTCTTGCAGATACAATTTTAGAAGAAAAACAAAGAAGTTATTTGAAAAGTTTAGCTAATTTTTTATCAAGTTGGAACATAGAAGGAACTGAATATGTTAGAATATTTAGAAAAACAATTAAAAAAGGAAAAGAAATTTTCACATTAGAAAAAAATTGTTTAGATCCTTCACTAACCTTGCAAGATGTAATTGGAGGGGCACATTCAAACATTTTTATGAGTGGAACTTTATATCCTTTAGAAATGTTTGAAGACATTTTTGGACTAGAGTTACCATTAAAGGTTGAATATCCGAACCCATTCCCAAAAAAAAACAGGATGCATTTAACTGTTCCTGGAGTAAGTACGAAATTCACAGAAAGAAGTGAAGAAATGTATAACAAAATTGGAAAGTATGCTACTAATATAATTGAATTGATTCCAGGAAATAAAATTTTATTTTTCCCTAGTTATAATATGATTGATAAAATTAAGCCATACCTGGAATTAACTGATAATGTAATTATAGAAGAGCCTGGTATGACTAAATATAAAAAAGAAGCAATTTTAGATAAATTAAGAAATTCTAGAAATAACACATTATTGGCAGTAAGTGCAGGAAGCTTTGGAGAAAGTATAAATTTAGAGGGCGATGCATTATCTGGAGTAATAATTATCGGAATACCTTTTGCAAAATTTGATATTATGTCAAAAGAATTAGTTAGATATTATGAAGGTAAATTTGGAAAAGGACAAGATTATGGATATAATATTCCAGCATTTATGAAAGTTTTACAAAATGCGGGGAGATGTATAAGAAGTGAGCATGACAGAGGAGTAATAATATATTTGGATGAAAGATTTGCATGGAGTATGTATTCAAAATATTTTCCAAGAGACACTATGCCTCAGTCAGGGGGAAGTTCACTAGATATAGAAGATTTTTTCAGTAAGAAATAAAAGAAATAAATTTATAAACTTTTAAGAAAGATTTAATCATAATGGATATAAAAAAAACAATTTACATTCTAGCATTGCAAAATGCAATCAAATATGAAGGAAGGGCTAATCCTGGATCAATCATGGGCTTAGTCTTTGGCATGGATCCAAAATTAAAACAAAAAGCTAAAGAAATTTCCAAAGAAGTTCAAGTAGCAATTAAAAAAGTAAACAAATTATCATTAGAAGAACAAAAAAAAGAATTAGAACAAACAGGAGAAATACAAAAGAAACAAAAGAAACAAGCTGGTTTATTTGATTTCTTAAGAATAAAAAAAGGGGACAAAATAATAACAGCTTTTCCTCCTGGACCAGAAAAATATCCTCACATAGGCCATGCAAAGGCAATCTTACTAAATTATTTATTAGCGAAGGAATACAATGGAAAATTTATTCTGAGATTTGAAGATACAAACCCCACTTTGGTAAAAAAAGAATTCTATAAAATTATGGAAGATGATTTCACATGGTTAGGTGTAAGGTGGGACAACATACAATATGCTTCAGACAACATGGAGTTATTCTACAAATACGCAGAACAACTAATAAAATCAGGAGATGCTTATCTCTGTTACTGTGATAGAGAAACCATAAGTAAAAACAGAAGAAGTGGAACAACTTGTGAATGCCATAACAATGAAAATCAGTTAAAACATTGGAAAGATTATTTCAAAGCAAAACAAGGTTCAGCAAGTGTAAGATTGAGGATCGATATGAAGCATCAAAACACAGTTATGAGGGATCCGACAATATTCAGAATTATAGATAAAACTCATGCAAGATTAAAAAATAAATATAGAGTTTGGCCAAATTATGATTTTCAAAATGCCATAATGGATGGAAAATATGGAATAACTCATAGACTAAGAAGTAAAGAATTTGAATTGAGAAGTGAATTACAAACATACATACAAAAATTAC
Source organism: archaeon (assembly GCA_018652475.1). Taxonomy (GTDB): domain Archaea; phylum Nanobdellota; class Nanobdellia; order SCGC-AAA011-G17; family PNOQ01; genus JABHIB01. The sequence continues at coordinate 25,851 of JABICB010000009.1, read as the reverse complement.
TAAAGCTCTACAACACAACAACATATGAATTTGCAAGATTTAATTTAGAAGGAGTATTAAGTAGCGGAAGAGAGATAAGAGAAAAAATAGAAAGCAAAGAACTCTCAGGATGGGACGATCCAAGATTAACAACACTTGCAGCATTAAGAAGAAGGGGATTTTTACCAGAGGCAATTAAAGATTTTATAATATCTACTGGAATTTCTAAGGCAGAAGGAACACTAACTTGGGATAATTTAATTGTATTAAATAAAAAATACATAGATAAGACTGCAAGTAGATATTCATTTATCGAAAAACCAATAAAAATAAAAATAAAGGGTGCTAAAAAACAAAAAATAAAGGCACCACTACACCCAGAAACAGATAAAGGATATCGGAACTTTGAAACCCATAATGAATTCTACATTCAAAAATCAGATAAATCAGAAAAAGATCAACCTTACAGATTTATGCATTTATTCAATTTTAAAAATAATGAATTTTTATCAGAAGATTATGATTCGAAACTAAAAGCGAAATTAATTCATTGGTTACCTGTTTCAAAAAACAATATAGAAGTAGAAATTGTAATGAATGATAACTCAATAATCAAAGGATTAGCAGAATCAAACATAAAAAACATAAAATTAAATGAAGTTATTCAGTTTGAAAGATTTGGTTTCTGTAAACTAGATAAAAAAGAAAAAAATAAATATATTTTTTATTACACCCATAGATAGAAACCTTTAAAAACGAATAGAATTCGCTAAACATAATTATAATTTATGGAGACATCAAACATGGTTGCCGAAGTTACACAAGAAACAATAAAAAAAGCTTATGAAGCAGTTGAGATTGCTAGAAAAACTGGTAAGATCAAGAAAGGAGTTAATGAAGTTACAAAATCTATAGAAAGAGGCGTTGCTAAATTAGTTTTAACTGCTGAGGACGTATCACCTAAAGAAGTTGTATTACATTTAGAACCTCTTTGCAAGGAAAAAGAAATAAAATTCATAATAATCCCTAGTAAAGAAGAACTTGGTGCAGCAGCTGGATTAAGTGTTGCAACAACTGCAATAGCAATAATCAAAGAAGGCGATTCTAAAGATATTATTAAAGCATTATAAAAATGGCTAAAGAAGAACAGACAAAGAAAAAAGCTAAGGATGAAAAAACTACATCTAACATTTTCACTCTTGCAGTTCCAGCTAAAGTAGAAGAATTAGTAGGTAGGACTGGAGTGAGGGGTGAAGCTACTCAAGTAAGAGTAAAAGTCTTGTCTGGAAGGGATGAAGGTAAAATTCTTAGAAGGAATCTTAAAGGCTCAGTAAAGATAGGAGATATCTTAATGCTTAGAGAAACTGAAATAGAAGCTAGAAAACTAAATAAGAGGAGCAAATAAAATGGCTAAATGTTCATTCTGTAATAAATCAATTGAACCTGGAACAGGAAAACTATATGTTTATGTTACTGGAAAAACAGCTAATTTTTGCTCTAGAAAATGTGAAAAAAACTTACTTAAATTGAAAAGAAAACCAGTGAAATTTAAGTGGACAAAACAAAAAGAAGAATGATAGAACAAACATTAGTTTTAATCAAACCTGATGGAGTAAAAAGAGGTCTAATAGGCGAAGTTACCAAAAGATTTGAATTAAGAGGCCTAAAAATAGTAGGTATAAAAATGGTTCGAGTTGATCCTGATTTCTCAAAAAAGCATTATGCAGCACACATAGATAAAAAATTTTATCTAGGCTTAGAAAAATTCATAATTTCTGGACCGATAGTAGCAATGATTATAGAAGGGATAGATGCAGTAGAAGTTGTTAGAAAAATTGTTGGTTCAACAGAACCAAAGGGTGCAGATGTAGGTACAATTAGAGGAGATTATGCACACACTTCATATGGTCATGCAGATGAACAGGGCAAGGCTATAGAAAATTTAATTCATGCATCTGGAAATTCTGATGAAGCAAAACAAGAAGTCGCTTTATGGTTCAGTATAGATGAACTACATAGTTACAAACTTAGCCATGAAGAGCACACACTATAATTTATCTTCTAATTAAATAAAATTAAATTAATTTCTAGATCTACAATTTTCAAGACAGATACATTCATCCAATAAAAGTATTTTTGACTCTAAATTATTATAAATCAAATCTAAACTTCTATTATTTATTTGTATAGAATTTTCAGAATTATACTTAGTTAACATTTCATCAACTGCAAGGTATTCTTCTCTAGAAATATAAGGTTTGATATCCCTTGCAATTCTATAAAGACTAGCATTATTCAATTGAATATTAGAATTAGTATAATTTTCAAAAATTTCCTTAACTTTTACTAAATTTGCCATCTATTTTATAAATAAATACTACTTTTAAACGTTTTGATTGTGGCAAAACCTTTTTAAAACAATCAAAATGATAAAATACAAATGATTAGACAACCAATTTGTGTGCTTTTGGCTCATGTGGATCATGGAAAAACTTCAATATTAGATTGGATTAGGGGAACCTCCGTAGCAGATAAAGAAGCAGGAGGGATTACTCAAAATATAACTGCACATTCAGTTGAATTAAACAAAATTAAATCCATTTGTGGCCCATTATTAGATCAATTAAATTTAGATTTTACTATTCCAGGAATATTATTTGTAGATAGTCCAGGACATGAAGCATTTACTTCATTAAGAAAAAGAGGGGGGAATATATCGGATATTGCAATCCTAGTTGTAGATATGAATGAAGGTTTAAAACCTCAAACAATTGAAGCAATAAAAATCCTACAACATTATAAAACTCCTTTTGTCATTGCAGCAAACAAACTAGATAGACTGAATGGTTGGAGAGAACAAAAAGATACAAACTTATTGAAAAATATCAAAACACAATCAGACAATACACAAAATGAAATTGAAACAAAATTATACGAATTAGTAGGTAGATTTGCTGAATATGGTTTAAACTCAGAAAGATATGATAGGATTCAAGATTATACAAAACAAATTGCCATAATTCCAACTTCTGCAAAAACAGGAGAGGGGCTGCCAGAATTATTAATGGTAGTTTCTGGGTTGGCTCAAAGATTTTTAGAAGATAATCTAAAAACTGAATTAAATGGTCCAGGAAAAGCAACAGTATTAGAAAAAACTGAAGAAACTGGAATTGGTTCAGTAATAGATACTATAATTTACGACGGAGTTCTAAAAACAGGAGACACTATAGTTATTGGAGGGGTAGAAGAACCAACCGTCACCAAGATTAAAGCGTTATTCAAATATGAAGGAACAAAATTAAAATCAGTAAAGGAAGTTTATGCATCTGCAGGAGTAAAAATATCTGCACCTAACTTAGACGAAGTTATTCCGGGAATGCCATTAATAGTAGCTAATGAAAATTTAGAAGTTATAAAGAAAGAAATTCAATCGGGAATAGATGAAGTGATGATTGAAACTGATCAAGATGGAATAATCATCAAAGCAGATACACTAGGATCATTAGAGGCATTAGTAAATTTATTAAAAAATATTGATATAAAGATAAAAAAAGCAGCAGTTGGACCAATTAATAAGAAAGACATAGTTACTGCAGAATCTGGAAAAGATCCGTTAAATAGAGTAATATTAGGGTTTAATGTAGATGTATTAGCTAAGCCGGAAGAAAATGCAAAGTTAATTACAAATAAAATCATCTACAAAATTATTGAAGATTTAGAAAAGTGGTTAGTAGATGAAAAAAACAGAATTGAAGCAAGCGAATTAGAAGGATTAGTAAAACCTCTCAAAGTTGAAATACTAAAAAACCATACTTTTAGACAATCTCACCCTGCAGTAGTAGGAGTAGAAATCTTAGCAGGAAATTTGAAAACTAATACTCCCGTAACAATAGATGGTAAAAAGTTAGGAATGATAAAAGAAATACAATTAGAAGGGAAAAATGTTAGTGAAGCAAAAGAAGGAAAACAAGTAGCAGCATCATTACCTAAATTAACAGTAGGAAGGCAAATAAAAGAAGGCGATATATTATATTCAGACATCCCCCAGGATGATTTTAAGAAAATAAAGACATTACAAAAATATTTAAATAGGAAAGAAGTGGAAACATTAAAAGAATTGGCAGAATTGAAGAGAAAAGAAAACCCAGTTTGGGGTATATAACGGAAAACAAAAAATGGCAGAATTTAAAATAACAATAAATGATCCGAAAACTGGAAAAAGTTACAAAAAAGTAATCGAAGGACCAGCTGTAGACGTACTTAATGGTAAGAAAATTAAAAATACAATATCTGGAGATTCACTTGGATTAAAAGGATATGAATTAGAAATCACAGGCGGATCAGACTCACAAGGATTCCCTATGAGGAAAGATACTGAAGGTACAAACAGAACAAGACCATTACTTGTAAAAGGTGTTGGATTTAGAGAAAAAGATAAAGGAGTAAAACAAAGAAAAACAATTGTTGGAAACACAATAAATTCAAAAACTAAACAAGTTAATTTAAAAATAATCAAAGTTGGAAAAGATTCATTAATAGATCTTGGATTCTTAACTAAAGTTGAAGAAACTGAAAAAGCTGAAGCAGATAAAAAAGCTGAAGAAGCAAAGGCAGCAGCAGAACAAAAAGAAGAAGTAAAAGAAGAAACAACTGAAGGGAAAAAAGAAGAATAGAATGAGTGAAAAAAAGGAAGTATTACCAGAATTAAATATAGGCCTAGTAGGTCATGTAGATCATGGTAAAACTACTTTAACCCAATCTTTATCAGGTAAATGGGCAGATACTCATTCAGAAGAAATAAAGAGAGGAATTACAATTAGGTTAGGTTATGCTAACACCACTGTGTACAAATGTCCTGAATGTAAAGATCCTGAATGTTATTCTACTTCAAAAAAATGCCCAAACTGTAAAACTAAAGGTATACCTTTAAGAAATATCAGTTTGATAGATGCACCTGGCCACGAAACTTTGATGGCAACAATGCTTTCCGGAGCAGCGATTATGGATGCAGCACTATTAATGATTTCTGCAAATGAAGAATGCCCACAACCACAAACAAGAGAACATTTAATGGCATTAGAAATTTCAGGAATAAAAGATATAATAATAGTTCAAAATAAAATAGATTTAGTTCCAGAAGAACAAGTTTTAGAAAATTATAAACAAATAAAAAAGTTTGTTAAAGGAACTATAGCCGAAAATGTTCCAATCATCCCAATTTCTGCTCAACAAAATATTAATGTTGATGTATTAATAAAAACAATTCAAGAAAATTTTAAATCCAAGGAATTAGATAAAACAAAAGATCCGATTTTCTTAATTGCAAGGTCATTTGATATAAATAAACCTGGAAGTTTAATAAAAAATATGAATGGTGGCGTACTTGGTGGTTCACTAAAACAAGGTTTATTAAAAATTGGTGAGAAAATAGGATTGAGACCAGGAATCAAAACAGAAAAAGATGGGAAAATTAGTTGGGAACCCGTAAAAACAAAAATAATTGGATTAGAAAAGGGTGGAAAACAACTAAAAGAATTAACCCCCGGGGGATCAGCAGGAATATTAACTGAATTAGACCCATCAATAGTAAAATCAGATTCATTGGTAGGAAACTTAGCAGGAGTAGAAGATAAAGTTCCAAAAGTTTGGCACGAATTAAACCTTAAACCAGTATTATTAGAAAGAGTAGTTGGTTCAAAATCAGATTTGAAAACTGAAGATATTAAAATTAATGAAAACTTAATGTTGAATATTAATGCAACAGTAACTGTAGGTATGGTAACAAGTGCAACAAAGGATGCAGTTAAAGTTAAATTGAAAGTTCCAATCTGTGCTCAAGAAAAAGATAGAATTACAATTTCAAGATTAATTGGTTCCAGATGGAGACTAATTGGTTATTCTGAAATAAATTAATATTAACGTGAGTGATATAATGACTAAAAAAGAACAAATTTACAAATGTCTAGCCTGTGGAAATATAATTGAGATATTACATGAGGCGAACGCTTCTTTATCTTGTTGTGGAACTCAAATGACTGAAATAAAAGAAAACATAGAAGAAGCCGCAGAAGAAAAACATATTCCCATAATTGAAAAAAATGAATCTAACATAACTATCAAAGTAGGTTCAATAGAACACCCTATGGACGAAACTCACTACATTGAATGGATTGAATTAATAACTCGAAATAAACTTTATAGGCAACATTTAAGACCTGGACAAAAACCAGAAGCAAACTTCAAAATGATTAATTCTGATTTTAAAGTAAGGGCATATTGTAATCTGCATGGATTATGGAAAAATTCATAACTGAAAATTCTTCAATTGATATAATACTATGAAACAAGTAAATATTGACAAAATATATTTAATCTTAAAAAAAGAAATAATTAATTATAATGTTCCAATTGTGGATTTAATTCAAATCCAAACCAAGAACCCATTCAAAGTATTAATAACTACTATTCTTTCTGCAAGAACCAAAGATGAAACTACTTCTAAAGCTGCAAAAAAATTATTTATAAAAATAAAAAAAATAGATGATTTAAATAAATTTTCACAAAGAGAAATTGAAAAATTAATCCATCCTGTTGGATTCTATAAAACAAAGGCAAAACACCTAAAACAATTACCATATATTCTGAAAAAAGAATTCAATAATAAAATACCAGAATCAATTGAAGAATTAATAAAACTCCCTGGAGTTGGAAGAAAAACTGCAAACTTAGTAATGACTATAGCATTTAACAAACATGGAATCTGTGTAGACACACATGTACATAGAATAATGAATAGATTTGGTTACATAAAAACAAACACACCTTACGAAACAGAAATGACATTAAGAGAGAAACTTCCAAAAAAATATTGGAAAACAATAAATTCAATACTAGTAGCTTTCGGACAAAACTTGTGTAGGCCAATTTCTCCACATTGTAATAAATGTCCAATAAATAATTATTGTAATAAAATTAATGTAAAAAAATCAAGATGATTCTTCACTCTTGGGAACTCTAGCAATAGATATTACCTTATCATCTGCATCCAATCTTATCAATCTTACCCCTTGAGTATTTCTTCCAATTTTAGAAACATCTTCAACAGAACTCCGAATAAGAATTCCATTCTTAGTTACAATTAATATATCTTCCACTTTACTTGCGCAACGAACCCCAACAACCTTACCATTACGCTCACTAGTTTTGATATTAATAACTCCAGAACCACCACGATTGATTACCCTATAATCTCCAATATCGGTTCTTTTTCCGAATCCATTTTCAGTTATTGTATAAACACTATCTCTAGCAATATCGGCACCAATTACTTCATCGCCAGGTTTAAGATGAATTCCCTTAACTCCTAATGAATTTCTACCAACCGACCTAACTTGATTTTCACTAAATCTTATAGCTTTTCCATTAGCAGTAGCAATAATTAATTCTTCTCCACCTTTTGTTAATCTGACATCTACAAGACCATCGCCTTCTTTCAAATTAACAGCCACAATCCCTCCATTTCTTGGACGAGAATATTCTTCTAGAGAAGTTTTCTTTATCAATCCTTTTTTCGTAAAAATATTTAAGTAATGATCTTTGTTAAATTCAGCAACAGGAATAATAGTATTAATTCTTTCATCCTTACTCATCTTTAATAAATTGACAAGATTCATTCCTTTTGAATATCTTGAACCAGAAGGAATATTATATGCTTTACTCCAATATATTTTTCCAAGATTACTGAAAAATAATAAATGATTATGGGTATTTGTCATGAAAACATCTTCTACAAAATCTTCCTCTTTCGTACCTGTAGCCTTTATTCCCCTTCCACCTCTATTTTGTTGACGATAAGTATCAACAGGCAATCTATTTACATAACCTTCATGAGTAGTAGTAATAACTACATCTTCTTTCTTAATTAAATCTTCATCTTCAATATCTTCTGCAACGTCTAAAATTTTAGTTCTACGTTCATCCGAATATTTTTGTTTTAACTCTGACAGTTCCCCTTTAATAATTGAATAAACTTTTGATTCATCTGCTAAAATACCTTTATATTCAGAAATTACGCTAATCAAAGAATCATATTCTTCAGTTAATTTATTTGTTTCTAATGAAGTTAACCTATGTAATTTCATATCTAAAATTGATTGAGATTGAATTTCACTAAGATTATATCCTTCAATCAAAGCAAGCTTTGCTTCAGTAGAATCTTTACTTGATTTAATAGTCCTAACTACTGCATCTATGTTTGAAAGAGCAATTTTTAATCCGCTAACTATATGTGCTCTTTTTTCAGATTTATCTAATTCGAATTTAGTTCTATCATGCACCACATTAACCCTATGTTCAATAAAATAAGTTATCATTTCTTTTAATGAAAGAACCCTAGGTTGGCCATCCACTAAAGACAACATTATAGTTCCAAAAGTAGTTTGTAATTGAGTGTGCCTATAAAGTTGATTTAAAATTAATTCAGGATTTGCATCACGTTTAAGTTCAATAACTATCCTCATTCCCTTTCTATCACTTTCATCCCTAAGATCAGAAATACCGACTATTTTTTTATCTTTTACAAGCCTAGCAATAGTTTCAATCAGAGTAGTTTTATTTACTTGATAAGGAATTTCATTAACAATTATTTTTCGTTCTTCAATATCACAATCTGCACGAACTTTTATTTTTCCCCTTCCACTTTTGTAGGCATTAATAATTCCATTTTTACCATAAATAATTCCCCCACCCGGAAAATCAGGACCTTTAACAACCTTCAATAATTCAGAAAATTCTACATCCTTATCATCAATAACAAGGTTAACAGCATCAATAATCTCACCAACATTATGAGGTGGAATATTTGTCGCCATACCTACTGCGATACCTGAACTTCCATTAATTAATAAATTTGGTAACTTTGCAGGAAGGTATAAGGGTTCTTCTAAACTATCATCAAAGTTTGGAACGAACTTAACAGTATTTTTTTCAATATCTTTTAACATATCTTCAGAAATCTTTGACAATTTTGACTCAGTATATCTCATAGCTGCGGCAGAATCACCATCAACACTACCAAAATTACCTTGCCCCAAAATAAGTGGATATCTTAATGAAAAATCTTGAGCCATCCTAACTAAAGAATCATAAACAGCAAGATCACCATGGGGATGATATTTACCTAATACTTCTCCAACAATTCTTGCACATTTTTTAAACGGTTTATTATGATACATTCCAGTCTTATGCATCGCATAAAGAATTCTCCTATGAACTGGTTTTAAACCATCTTTAACATCTGGAAGTGCACGTCCAACTATTACTGACATAGCATAATCTACATAACTTTCTTTCATCTCAGTTTCAATTAAGATAGGTTTAATCTGTTCCATTTTCAACTCCTAAACCTTCCCACAAAATATCATAATTTCCGTGAATATTCCAGATAACATAACCATCAACTCCGCCATCATACGCACCATTAATCTGTTTCAACATATAATCTCCATTATAATCTTCATCTTTAACACCCATTCCAAATCCTTGAATCCATGGACGAATTTTAGTATCTTCATCAACAATCTTTAATGATTTTTTTACGCCCTCCTTAACAGTAATATCCGGATTATCCATAAATCGTTGATTTCCATAAAAATGTGAATGATATAACATCGGACAAATTACATCTGCGTAATCATCCATTCCAGTTATTGACTGGCCAGTACGATCCAGCAATCCAGTAAAAGGTATTCTTCCAAAAATATCAGCACTAATTTTAATATCATAATCTTTAAGTTCTTCATTAACATAATTTAAAAAAGAATTTATAGTATTATTTTTTTCAACACTACGTTTTCCAGAATCCCTATATCTAATGTAATCAAACTGGACCTCATCAAAACCATTTTCAGCAGCTTTTTTAGCTAAATTTACACGATTCTTCCAAACAGATGAATCTGCAACTTGTTTATTATTATGAAAAGTATGAATTCTTGCGATAGTATAGATATCAGAGGCATGACATGAATCAAGTAATGTATTCAAATAACCTTTCCATGGTTGAACATCTAAAACTAATCCATTAATCTCAGTTAATTTAGTATTATCTAAAATAGTCTCTAATTTATTGCTCCCTTCATAAACTATATTATTTGGAACATAAAGTGCCCTAACATCATCACCATAATCTGGCCTATTAATTCCTTCATTCACCTGACAATTTAACAATCCTACCCCTATGGCTGCAGCACTTAATATTTTTTTAAAACTGACCATTTTAAACATCTAAGTTTTTAGCCTCCTTGGCATGTTCAAAAATAAATTCTCTTCTAGGTTCAACTTTATCACCCATCAAGATACTAAAGATTTCATCAGCAGCAATTGCATCATCAATTTCAACTTTTTTTATCATCCTCCTATCTGGATCCATAGTTGTGTTCCATAATTGATCGGGATTCATTTCACCTAAACCTTTATATCTCTGAATTTCATAACCTTCCTTACCAATCTTATTAAATAATTCTTCAAGTTCCTTATCATCCTGAACATAATAGAATTTTTTATCTTTCTTAACTCTGTAAAGTGGAGACATAGCAATATACAAATAACCTGCCTCTATCAGTGGCCTCATATACCTATAAAAGAAAGTCAGCAATAGTGTAGTAATATGATTACCATCAACATCACTATCAGTCATAATTATTACTTTATGATATCTTAATTTAGAACTATCGAATTCTTCACCAACATTTCCACCTATGGCAGAAATCATAGTAGTAATCTCATTATTAGCAAAAATTCTATCAAATCTTGCCTTCTCGACATTGATGATTTTACCCCTCAATGGCAAAATGGCCTGAAATTCTCTAGCCCTACCTTGTTTTGCAGAACCCCCTGCACTATCTCCCTCAACTAAATATAATTCACATTTTGAAGGATCCTTCTCCTGACAATCTGCAAGTTTTCCAGGCAAACTACCAGACTCAAGAACACTTTTTCTTCTAGTTAATTCTCTTGCTTTTCTAGCAGCATCTCTTGCCTTTGCAGACATTATACATTTATCACAAATTATCTTTGCAATATTTGGATTTTCTTCAAAAAAAGTATTCAATTCGGAACTGACAATACTATCAACGATACCCTTTACTTCAGAGTTACCTAATTTTGTTTTTGTTTGTCCTTCAAATTGAGGCTCTTGAACTTTAACAGAAAGAATACCTGCTAAACCTTCTTTCAAATCTTCACCAGTTAATCTGAAGTCACCAATCTTTTTTCTTTTAATATAATCATTCACTGCCCTAGTTAATGCAGTTCTAAATCCTATAAGGTGGGTACCTCCTTCATGAGTATTGATATTATTAACAAAGGAAAAAAATGTTTCATTATAACCATCATTATATTGCATAGCAAGTTCAACAACAACATCATTACTTTCTTTCGAAAGAGAAATCAATTCATCATGAATTGGAGTTTTAGTCTTATTAAGAAATTCCACAAAATCTATTAAACCATTTTCAAATTCAAACACTTTTTGTTTATCATTTCGTTCATCTTCAATCTCAATTTTGATCCCTTTATTTAAAAAAGCCAATTCCCTAATTCTATTGACAACAATATCATATTGAAAATTAACATCTGGAAAAATTTCTGAATCAGGAAAGAAAGTAACTTTAGTTCCAGTTTCAGAAGTATCTCCAATTATTTCTAACTCTGTAACCGGAATTCCCCTTTCATAAATTTGCTTATGAATTTTACCATCCCTCTTTACTTCAATTATTACTTTCGAAGATAAAGCATTTACAACTGAAATACCTACTCCATGCAAACCTCCAGAAACCTTATAATTAGATTTATCAAATTTTCCACCTGCATGTAAAACAGTCATAACAACTTCAACAGCAGATTTATTCAAATCTTTATGAATTCCAGTTGGGATGCCTCGGCCATTATCAGAAATCATAACAGAACCATCATTACTTAATTTTACAGAAATAAGATTACAAAAACCTGCTAACGCCTCATCAATAGAATTATCTACAACTTCATAAATTAAATGGTGTAATCCCTTAACATCAGTTCCACCTATATACATTGCAGGTCTTTTTCTCACTGCTTCAAGTCCTTCTAAGACTTGAATTTTTCCTGCATCGTAGCTAGATTGTGTATTTTCTGACATATTATATTCCCCTTAATTAGGATAAGAAAAATCAACACTAGTATATAAAGGTTTCTGGTAGAATTTTGGTAGTACAGCCTTTGTACTCTTTAAATTCAAATTTTAAAAAATATATGAAAAATCATCAATTTATTGTATATTTTTTATAAATAAAGGAAGCGCATTTACAAAACCAGCAGCTCGAATAACATTATTATATTTAGTATTAGAATTACTAATATAGTTTGAAATAACCCTTGCATTAGAAGTCATATAACAACCTATTGAACATCCAATACCATGGATTTGGGCATAATCCATTTTATTAGTATATTTATGTTTTGCAGTTAAACTATCTACATCTAACACATTAGTTAAATCCTTGCCAGTCTTCAACGTTTGAAATTCAGATCTAGTGTTTGATCCGGGTTTTTTAGTCAAATATAATTGTTGATTGCTAGCAACATCTGGTTGAAATGCTATGGTACTCCCATCTGATTTAATATTAGAATGTATATCGCTCCCCGTTTGATGCCTTGAAACTTCTGTAATGATAATATCAGAAAAAGAAATTTTATTATTGGGTACCTCTTTATTAATTTTAAATAATAATGTAAAATAATTATTAATACTGATTTTTAAACCCTTATGTCCACCCTTACTATATCCAGTGATAGAATTTCCCGTTAATTCATCAGTTACTAAACTTCCTGCACCTGCATTAAGCAGGGTATTTTGTTCACCAGAAGATAAACCGGAATACCAAGAAAATAAATAATCCGAAGCATACATTTTATCTTCTTCTAATGGGCCTATAAAAGTAGAGTCATCAGGAATAATAGTAGTCCCAGCCATACCAGTAGGATCAACTAAATTCATTGGATTATTCATAACATAAGAATAAGCATGATTTTCTTTAACTGGATCAACAGATGTAAACCTGCCCAAATCAGAATCATAATACCTGGCACCAAAATAATACAAACCAGAATCATCTAATTCCTTTTCAGTTGCAAAACTAAATTTAATTCCAGTGTTTTCAATTTCCTGTCCAAAAGGTAATGATTTGAATTTACTAACTAGTTGACCATCTTCATCACTAACAACCCTATTACTTTTTAATCTATCAGAATGATAATAATTAATCTCAGAATTAGATACAGATGCAACTAAACCATTTAACCCATAAATATAACGAGTAATACTTTCTTCCCTTTGCTCATCAAGATCACCCCCTGAATAAATATCCTTAATAGAAACTTTTGCACTAGCAAAACTGATACATAACAAAAATACTAACACCAGTACATGACCCCTTTTCATAATTAATAATCAATTATATATATTTATAAAGATTATCAATAAAAACGCTTATATAACAAAAAAGGGAGATTAAACTATGAAAAAAATAATATTAGATTCAAATTTTTTAATGATTCCATTTCAATTCAATATTGATATTTTTGAAGAAATAAAAAGAATTTGTAATTTTAATTATGAATTATTCATAATAGATAAAACAATTGAAGAATTAGAAAATTTAAAAGAAAAAGAAGCAAAATTAGCATTACAATTAATAAAAACAAAAAATATTCAACAAGTAACCACAAATAAAGACAAAATTGTAGATGATTTAATATTAGAAAACCTTACAGAGAATACAATAATAGCAACCCAAGATAAGGGGTTAAAAGACAGATTAAAAGAAAAAATGATACCCATGATTACATTAAGACAAAAGAAACATCTAATATTGAAAACCTTTTAAATAGAAAGCTTTATTAAATCATATTTTACTTCAAAAATAAAATGTTTTACGAAATTAAAATAAAAGATCATATAAGAGTAGATCCAACTCAATTTAATGATAATATAAAGGAATCAGTAATAAAAAGCTTAAATGAAAAATTTGAAGGTTATGCTTCAGAAGAACTAGGCTTTGTAATTGGTATCTCTGATGTAAATGAAATCGGAGAAGGAAAAATATTATCTGGAGATGGGGGAGTATATTATGAAACTAATTTTATCGTATATACATTCAAACCAGAATTACAAGAATTAGTTGTAGGAAAGATTAGCGAAATAACGAATTTCGGAGCATTTTTAGAAATTGGACCTATAGATGGTATGATTCACATTGGTCAAACAATGGACGATTATGTATCCTTCAGTAAAGAAAACGTATTATTAGGTAAAGAATCAAATAGAACTATAAAAACAGGAGATATTTGTAGAGCTAGAATCATAGCAATAAGTTATAAAGATCTTACAAATCCAAAAATTGGATTAACAATGAGACAACCTTGGTTAGGTAATGAGATGTGGATAAAAGAAGACCTAGCAAAGAATAAGGAAAAAACAGGAGAGAAAGAATGAAGAAAGCATGTAAAAATTGTAAATTAATAGTTGATGGAAATGTTTGCCCAAATTGCAAGGGAAATAAATTTTCAGAGAATTGGAAAGGAAAAATAGCAGTTATTGATCCAGAACATTCAGAAGTGGCAAAACAAGTTGGAATAACAATAAAAGGAGAATATGCAATTAAAGTTTAAAATGAAAAAAATAAATGAAAAAAAATCACCAATGTTATCTAGGATTGAATTAGAACTAGAGATAGTACATAACGAGAAAAAAACTCCTTCAAGAGCAGAATTAGTTGCAGAAATTGCAAAAGAATTCAAAAAAGAAAAAAACACGATATATGTAGATCATATTTATACTTCTTATGGAAAAGGTAAATCCAAAATAATTGCTTATATTTATGATTCGAAAGAAGCTTTAGAAAAAATAGGAAAAGCAAAACCTATGGAAGAACCAGTTGAAGAAAAAAAAGAAGAAGCTAAACCAGAATTGAAAACGGAGACACAAAATGGCTAAAAAACAAGTAAAGAATAAAACACCTAGTAAAAAATACGAAAAATATACTATCGCTGGGGATAAAATAGAAAGAGAAAAAACTTGTCCAAAATGTGGACCTGGAATTTTCTTAGCAAACCATAAGGATAGATATCATTGTGGTAAATGTCACTACGTAGAATTCAAAATAAAGAAAGAATAATTTGTAACTATTCATCAGTAGTGTTAAATAGAAAGATTTATAAAGGAGGGGTTATCCTCATAAATATCACCTCTTTTTCCCCAGCAGGACTAAAGTAAGGTTTTACCTTGCGCCCTTAAACTATTTTTCGGGTGTCCTGCCAGGGTTTATATTCACATTATTTTCTACGGAAATATTTATATAATTCTAAATTAAAAAAGCCCCATGCAAGATCAAATATTAGATATGCTTTTAAAAGAGGATGAGATTACTTGGCAAACTATTCTTAGAGATTTAATAAAAACAAATGAAATGGATCCTTGGAATATTGACATATCAGTCCTATCAAATGAATATTTGAAGACTGTAAAAAGCATGAAAAAAATGAATTTTTTTGTTTCAGGAAAGATAGTATTGGCAGCTTCATTTTTATTAAACATAAAATCGAAAAGATTACTAACAGAACATATAGAAAATTTTGATAATATATTATATCATTCAGATGAAGAAGATTTTGAAGGAGATTACTTAGAATCGGCAGAGGACTTTGAAGATCATGATTACTTAGAACCTCGATTAACTATAAAAACACCACAAGCAAGAAAACGGAAAGTATCATTGAATGATTTAGTTAATGCATTAGAGTCAGCAATTGAAGTTGATCAAAGAAGAAAAACTAAAAAACTAAAAATAGATAGCATACCAGATACATTTAAATTACCAGATAGAAATGTTGATATTTCTCATCAAATAAAAGGATTATATCAAACAATAATTAGTTACTTTTCCAATAAAGATAAAGAAAAACTTACATTTTCAAATTTAATCCCTTCAGAGTCTAAATCAGATAAAATTATGACTTTTGTACCCTTGCTACATTTAGAAAATCAAAAAAAAGTTAACATGAATCAAAAAGATGATTTTGGAGAGATAGAAATATTTTTAAAAAATAAATTAAATTAATTTTTTCAATATGGAACTTATACTGGCCGAAACTTCTTTCCCAGTTTTCATATCTTTCAAAGTATATTTTTTATTTTTAATTTCCTTTTCGCCAACAAACAAAACATAATCTATGCTTTTACTATCAGCATATTGTAATGCCTTACTAGGTTTACCATAATATAATGAACTAATAATTCCGTTATTTCTAAAGTCACTAATTAAATCTATAGATTCAGAATCTTGACTTAAAGAAACAACTAAAATTGAAGAGTTATCTTTTTTATAATCACTTAAATTAGATAATCTTTCTAATCCGAACGATATTCCTGTACTTTGAAAATTATTAACAATGTATGAACCACCTGCAATCAAAGTTTCCTTCATTTTTTTTGATTTAATCTCAAAAATTGATCCATTATAGTAAGATAATCCCCTTGCCAAAAAAGGTTGAAAATTAACTTTAACACCATACATTTTACAATATCCCTTCAATTTAATAATTTCAGAATAAGAATCGTATTTTTTGAAATAAGATTCAGGTTTTTTAAATAAATCTAACATTTTTTCTGCATTGTATTTTTTTAGATTTTTCTTAATTTCTAATTCAGATAATTTATCAAGTTTATCTATTTCTCTAATAACTTCTTCTTTCTTTTTTATTCCTTCAGAATCTAAAATTTCATTTAATAATTTTCTATTATTAATATTAATTACAGTTTTCAATCCAAACTCATTAAGAATATTGGAAGCAAGAGATAATATTTCTGCCTCATCTTTTATTGATGACCCCACAATATCGGCATCGCACTGAGTAAATTGTCTGAATCTATTTGTAGAAGTAGGTTCATCCCTAAACACATAACCAAGTTGATATCTTTTATAAGGTAATTTTTTATTCCTTGCAAGTCGACTTAATTGAAATGTAAATTCATATCTCAATGCTAACTTTCGCTTACCTCTGTCTTTTAATTTAAAAATCTCCGAAATAGCATCGTCATCAGCATTATCTCCCTTAACAAAAGTTTCATATTCTATAATGGGACTTTCGGCAGGTTCAAAACCATATAAAGTGAAGTATCTAGTTAAAACATCTTTCATCTGTTTTCTTTTAACAGCTTCTTCTCCAGTATAATCTTTGAATCCCTTTATAGTTTCCATAGATTAGAATTAAATTTAGTATTTTAAATAGTTTTTGATAAAGAAAGAACGATGGCGGGGAATTGAACCCCGGTCTGGCGGACCACAACCGCCTGTACTAACCACTATACTACCATCGTCATTATACAAAAAAGATTATAAAATTCGTTTATAAGTGTTATTATTTCTTCCAAAATTTATACCAGCTATTTTTTTCAACCCTATATTCCATTCCAATTAAATCTGCAGCTAATTTTTTATAAGCAAGTGCACTTTTAGAAGTAGGATTTGTATAAATTACTGGATCTTTTTTTATTAAAGACTGTCTAATTGATTTATCAAAAGGAATAATAGCTAATATTGGTTTTTCAATTAATGCCGCAATATTTTCAACAGGAATATCAGTAACATCTCCTGTTTTTGCAACAATGATTCCCTTAACATTTTTACCTTTACTCTCTGCCAATTTAACAGTTTTTAATGCATCTGTAACTGCAGGCAATTCCGGATTAGTAATCACAATAACATCTTGTACACAGTCTAAAACTGCACTAGCTTCGCCACTTAAACCTGCTGAAGCATCAACTAATACTATGTCAGTTAAACCTTCCAAAGTAGGTAAAACTTCTTTTAATTTTGAATGATCTACTTCAATAAGATCCTTAAGAGACAATCCTGCTGGAATGATCTTCATGCCCGATTGATGCAAATACATTGCTTCAATCAAAGAATTTTTTCCACTCAATGCATCGTGCAAACTGATAGGCACAATCGGAACCCCTAAATGAATACCTAAGTGAGGAGTAGATAAATTTCCATCAACAAGTGTAACATCTCTGCCAAAATAATTCATAGCTGCCCCTAAATTTACAACAGTAGTTGTTTTAGCAACGCCCCCTTTTCCAGATAATATTCCTATAAATTTTGTCATTTTAATTCCTCTTCAACCATTTTTATATATTCTATGACTTTTTTATAATAATCTAAAATTAAGGGAACATTTACTTCGAAGATTGTATCCTCTCCGAACTTGGCAAGCAAAGTAACATGTTTTCTATATTCTTCACGCCTATCGAATTCAGCATCATGAATTTTTCTCAATAAAAAATAATGCTGGATGAATTCTTTATGATTTTTTTTCAATTCTAATACTTTCTCCGCACGTAATCTATCATGAGTAGGTATAGCGCTAATTTTATCATCAGATTCTAAATCCTCTAAAATTGCTGAAAAGACATAATTATATGATGCTATCATCCTATTGATGATATTCCTAATGACGTCACAAGTCCTAGTATATTTTAAACTAACATAGAACATATGATCAACACGTTTTAATTCCTCTTTAGCTAAGTCTATAGTCTGCATTCTTCTCTTGTAGTATATTATTCAATATTAATATAAAAACCTTTGCTTTTAAAAGATAAGATTTGACAATTTTCAAATCCAAAGTTTCCATAGTTTTATATCCGTCCGAATAAATAACAAACTTTTCATTACGAGTAAAGGCCATTGGACTTTTTTTATACTGAGCTAAAATACTATCTAATTCCCTAATCAATAACATTTGTTCAGTTCCAATTTTATAACGATTCATACAATGTTGTTTAAATAAAATAAATCTTTCATCAAAAGTAGGCGGATAGGAATTAACTCTTTTGTAAATGTAATCTAACTTCAATAAAGCATCAACACCACCTTTCAAAGACTTGTTGATATTTTCAATAACATTAATTAAAATTTTTAAGTCAGTTAATAGTCTATAACTTACATAAGTCATATGATCTGCAATTTTATAATGTTTATTTGCCTTCGCCACTAACTTACGAAATTCTTCCATAAATATGGAAGTTAAGTGAAATATTTAAAGATTATCTAATCTGGAATAGGCAATTCTACAGGCAGATTATCTGATACTGTGTGGTGAAAAGTATTAATAGATGAACTTCCAGTTTCTTTATACTCTTTAGACCATTCCCTAAGGTTTACTTGAATAGAATGATTTGGACGCAATAATTCCCTAAATTCGAATTTCCCCGATAATAGATTAGAAAGAGTTTCAACTTTCATAGTATCTTTTATAAAATGTGCAATAATAGGATTACCATCTTTTAAAACATCAACAACAAAACCTACGTGAGTATAATAATTATTGTTACCTAATTTCACCTTTGCAGCAGTATTATAACTGCTATCACGATTATAAATTCCTATTATATCACCTTCTTTAAATAAATTTAATTCTTCAGAAGTAAAATCGGAATAAGCTGTAACCTTTTTTGTTAATATTGAATTATCAATATTTTTTCTCATGTCCCACGCATTACCAGTTACCTTAGTATTTTTAATTCTTTCATCTTTAGATATATCTGCCCAAGTTTGATATGCATAACTCACCCCTCTTGCACATTGATATTTGCCGGCATTGTGTACATTCTCAAAATTAGCCCTCATAGATTCAAAAATATTATTAGTATAACCAGAAGGAAGATTAATTTGTTTTAAACTGACAGCATCCCTACCATTAGGATCAACTAAATTCATAGGATTATTTCTAACATAAGAATAAGCATGATTTTCTTTAACTGGATCAATAGATGTAAACCTGCCCAAATCAGAATCATAATAACGTGCACCAAAATGATAAAGATCACTTTCATCTAATTCTTTTCCAGTCGCAAAACTAAATTTTATTCCAGTATTCTCAATTTCCTGCCCAAAAGGCAAGGAGTTAAACTGTTTAATAATTTCACCAAAAGAGTTAGTTATTAATCTATTACTTTTTAATCTATCAGAATGATAATAATTAATCCCAGAATCAGATACAGAAGCAACTAAACCATTTAGCCCATAGATATAACGAGTAATACTTTCTTCCCTTTGCTCATCAATATTAATTTCTGAAACGGAAATATCTTTAATAGGAATTTTTGCACTAACAAAACTAATACATAACAAAAATGCTAAAACTAATACAAAACCTCTTTTCATAGTCTATTATTTATATATCTCCTATAAAAATATTTCTAATTTTCATCAATATCAGAATATTTTTGTAAATTAACTAAATCTAGAGAAGGATATAACTTATTATCAATAAACTCACTAAGTGAACCTAATTCAGGAATTACTTTCTTTAAATATTTAGTAACCTGATCTCGCCGAGTCACATAATTATCATGAGAAAGTTTATCTTCAGTTTTGTTAAGTTCTAATAATAACTCCAATGATTCATCATTATCAACATCATCAATTTTGAAAACGACAGAAGGATATTCCTTCCTAGTAAATCTATTTAAAACACGATAATTATACTTATCTGAATTATCCAAAAAATCAATTACTTCATAAGCACGAATTAGTAAAGAAAAATAAGGATTATCAATTGAAAAAATATCATTTGAATTATCTAAAGTGGCAGGAATTGGTAATCTATGGGTTTCAGTATCATATATATTCAATGCAGATTTTAAAAACGAAGTAACCTCTTCGGATGAAGAAATCTTCAAATAAGATTCTAATTTAAATCTTATATTATTTTTTAATTCATCATTATCGAACAAGTCTTCAGAAAAATCTGGGAAAAAATATGAAGTATCTTCTACTAATAATTTAACTCCGAATATATCATGATGACTAGCATCATTTAATATTTTATCTGCAGCCCTCCCCCCAGATTTCATTCGTGTTAATAAAACACTTCCAAATAAATTAGGCACATCACTTTGAATTTTATTAATAGTACGAATAATTGGGTTTTTTCTAAAACTAGAATAATCCTTATTATTTAATGAATTTAAACTATCTAAAAAACAATTCTTACTTGAAGTCAATACAAATAGTTTATCATAACCAAACTCAGGATGATTCACTGGACGTTTATCACTAAAATAATTTGAATATATACTTTTCAAATCACACTTTCTAATAAAAGAATGGAAATTATTCTCTCCTTCTGGATAATCATAGGAATATTCATCAAATTCACCATTTACTAAAACTTCAAGTTCACTGAATTCACCATTAATTGAATCTAAAATTATAGAATTATGATAATTTTCAAAAAGATTATCTGCCAAACTTTTTGCAAAAGAGATACCAACATTTTCAGTTTTTGATAATTTATTGACAATTTCAGAATTAATTTTTGAAAAATTCAAATCAGATTTGTTTCCCATCCAGTATTCTATAGCAGCATCAACAAAAGAAGGTAAATATTTTTTTGGAATAAATCTATTTTCCATCCTATTTGTATAAATTGATCGTAAAGTTTCTGTTTCGCTATGACCTTCAGAAATTAATTTTAATTTTTCTGTATCAAAATCCTCTTTTCTCTTAACTACATTTTTTATAACATATTCTGCATCTTCAGAAGTTAAATTTTTATTAAAAAGTGCATACTCCATATATGATTGATAGTTGTCCACCATGATTACAAAAAAATAGAAATTAATGTTATTTTTAAAGATTTCTTATTAAGAATTAAGGTCTGAAAACTTCCTTAAGGGAGTAATCTTTTTTATCAATTAAATCTTTCAAGGGTTCAACAATTAACTGTTTGTTCACATAATGTATAATAATGGGTTCATTTAAATCATTTTCTCCAATTATTAAACCCACATGAGTGTAATAATTATCACCCAAGGATTCCTTCGCAGGTTTTTTATAATTACTTCCATCATAATAAATTCCAAGAATATCTCCTGAACTAAGTGAACCTATATCGAAATCTATAGATTTGAAATTATCATAATCACCAGAATATATTACTTCTCCACCCTGTGAAATAACATTATCTCTCATATCCCAAGCATTACCATAAACTCCACCATTATCCCCTTTATAATGTGCACCAATCAATCCGCCAAATCTTCTTCCCCTAAATACTTCAGCATAACAAACTGAAAGTGCCCCTGCACAACTAGCACCATTATTAGAAAATAGAGATTCAACTCTCTCTCTTGACAATCCCATTTCCTTATCAGATATATCTAAAAATGAAGTAGAATCCAATCTCAACTCCAAATTCACCCCATTATCATCAAACTCAGAACTACTAATTAATTTAGGAGGATTTGTTAACATCCCATATCCTAACAAACCTAACATACCAGCAGTTAATAGTGATTTTTTAATTTTATTCATTTTAAACCTATATACTGCAGCATATACGTCAATTTAAAAAACTATTCTTTTTTAAGATTTAGTATAGCTTCAGCTAAATCACCATCTGACTCTTCTAGTGCTTTTTTAGCTTCTTCTTCAAGAACTTCAGCTTGTTCAGAAACGGTTTTAATATCTTCTTCAGAAATAGAACTTTCTTCCTCAATATCACCAGTAATTTGAAGAGTTTTTTGACCCATCATATCAATCTTAGTAACACTAGGATTTCTTATAATTAAATTTTTATCAGTTGTCTTTATGATTACTTCAATAGCATCAATTTCTTGTTGTTTGATACCCATACGATTCATCATCTTTTGCATTTTCCGAGGATCCATACCTGGCATCATTTTAAATTAAATTACCCCCATAAGTATGTAATAAAATCTCAATAATAATAACTAATACAATCCAAAAAACAATAGTTCCTGGTTTAAACATGAACTTACTCTTATATTCATCAAAATATCTCACTAATCCTCCACCGCTGGAAGGCATTTGTATTTTATCTTTTGCCATGATGAAAAATAAGAACTAAATGTATTTATAAAATTTGTTATTAATATTTATTACTCCACCCTCCATACTGTTCTTGATTTTCAACAGCTTGAAAAGAATGGCACCTCATGCAACTGTTTAATTTCATCTGATCGGGTTGAAACTGAAGTATTTTATCATTTAAATTACCTACTGAAAACCCACTTGATCCCATTGCAGTCGCCACCACTGCTACACCAAGAAGTTTTGATGAAGCACCTAAAATGCTAGCTGCCCCCTTATATGAAGTTGAAGATAATTTTTGAAATGCAGTCGCCCTAGCAATTCTTGGAAGATTAAATAATCTACTTTGTCCAAGCTCCTTTGCAGCATTCCAAGGACTATGTTCTGGATAACCTTTCAAGTAAGGACTTTTGTCAGTATACCAATTGAAAAAAGAGTTCGGACCATTCATAGCAGCACGTTCAGCAGAATTAATATGTAAATTTGTCTTATACTTTTTATTAAGGTGTTGAGTAAATAATCCTCCTTCTTTGAATGCTAATCCCTCACGTAGAGCCCCTCTCGTGCCAGCTGTTCTGAGGTGTTCGAATTCATGAGCGAATGCACTAGGATGGGCATTACTTTTTAGATTTATAGTATTGGTAGAAACTCTAGCATTATTTCCCTCTGCACCAATATTCAGAGTTATACCTTCTGATAAAGCCCCTCCTTTATATTCAATAAATTCATCAAAAATATAAAGCTGAGTATTAAATGACTTAGTTCCAAGATCATTGATACTAATAGGATTTGGAAATTTATTACCTGTCTGAGAATTATACACAGAAGGTTCATTCCCATTCAAATCTACTAAATTCAAAGGATTATTAGAAACATATTGATATGCAGGCTCGGAAGGAACTGGATCAACAGATATAAACCTGCCCAAATCAGAATCATAATACCTGGCACCAAAATAATACAAACCAGAATCATCTAATTCTTTTCCAGTTGCAAAACTAAATTTTATTCCCGTATTCTCGATTTCCTGTCCAAAAGGTAAAGATTTAAATTTATTTTTAACTAATCCAAAGTCATCTATTATCAAACGATTACTCCCAATACGATCATTCTGATGATATCTTATCTTATTATCTTTTACTGAAGCAACTAGCCCATTTAAACCATAAACATAACGAGTAATACTTTCTTCGCCCCCTAAATTTCCTCCAAGAGTAGAAATTTCTTCAATATCTATAGAATAAACAAAAGGCATACAAATAATTAGTAAAATCAAAAACATACTCTTCATAAAGATAACTTAAAAAGATATTTTATAAAATTAACTGAAAATGTAGGTAAGCATAAGCCGCATTTTGTTGATCTTCGTAATCGAACAGATCATCTTAACATTCAACTAAGCGTCTCACTGACTTGCACAAATCGGGACTCGCCGTTTCATCGATCCCTTATATCTATTCAGCAGGTTAACTCACTTCTCTCGCGAAAAGCTTCGCATGCCACATCTTTATAACAATATAAGGACGTGTCGTTTCTGAGCGGTTGCCTCGAATTTCTCCGACTTAACTTACGTAAGCGACCGTTTATAGTGTGCGGACTTTCCTCCCATTGACAGGATAGTTAAGTACCTACCTACATAAAAATTAACAAAATTTTACTTTATAAAATTAACTATTTTAAAAAAAAAGAAAATTATAGAAGTTTTCCTTCTAAATTATCATTTATTTCTTCTCCAGAAATAAGATCTTTTATTCTATTTCCTGCACCGTTCAAATAAGTTGGCATTTCTAAAAAATGCTTTTCATATTTTTTACTGGTTTCTGAAATATTAGAATATACTTCCTTTATCTGTGCTTTCATTTCTTCTGTATAATTCATTCTAATTCCTCCTACGAATTTATATAAAAATAGACTTTGTATAAATACAAATAACTAAATTACAAAATATATAATATAAGGTCATTTATAAAGCTTCGGACTAATGATAAGATGTTATTATCTTTTTTATTTCCTTATTTTTGAACTTCTTTAACTTTTTTCTAAGATTATCACCATAATAGGTTATAGAATCTTTAGTTATAATAGTAAAATCTAATATTTCTGTACCACTATACATATCTTTTTTAGCTAAATGAATACTTTTTCTAGCTAAATTAACTGCCTTTCTTAAATTAATAGAAGGCCCATCTAGCGATCTAATATCATAAGCATCTTCTAAATACTCTTCAACATATTCACTTCCAGAACCACTAAACACATAATTATCAAAATTTGTAACGGCCCCAAGAGGAGAAACATGGTGCAAACTTAATTCATCACCTTCATTAGTTCCAAAAATAAATTCAGTTTGAGCAGTAGAATCTATATAATCCCCCATAGTAGTTTGTATGCTATTCATCATTGCAATTTCTTCAAAATATCCATTTCTTAATTGTTCTGAAACATCAATATAATTTTTATTTTTTTTATTTTTAATTTTTAATTTTTGCCATAACTCACCAATATGATCTAAATCCATCTTTCCGGCAAATCCAAATGCGAAATTTCTTGCACAATATAATTTTTTCATTTTACCAGATTCGGCATTATTTATAGAATTTCCTCCAGAAGCACCATAAAAAGTAGTCTTAGTATAATCAGCTGCTAAAACAATGGCATCTAATCCTGTAGTGGTTTTAACTCCAACAATTGTAGTCATAATAAAAAAAGAGAGCACACTCTAGCTTATAAAAACTTCCTATAAAATTAGTAAAATATCATAGGTTGTACATAGGTAAATATATTCCTTAAAAGGTCCAAACTATTAGTAAATGCACGCTGAATATCTCGTTGCCTCGATACTTACACGTCATTTCTATCAACCTCGTCTTTTGCGAGTATTTGTAATGTCTCTTTTCGGGGTGGGCTTCGAGCTTAGATGCTTTCAGCTCTTATCCCT
>JABICB010000020.1 GCA_018652475.1 archaeon | reverse complement strand
CTTTTTTACACTTAGGACAGTCAGTTCCCTCTAACTTTAAAGTTATTTTTTTAGAAGGACATTCCTTATTTATGCAAAGTTCTTGAGGTCTTTTTCCTTTCCTAATAATTAAGATAATTGGGTGTTTACATTCTTCACAAATTTTATCTGTTGCTTTTACCAAACATCCTTTTGGAATACCGAATGTTGTTTTACACCCTTCTTCGTATCGATCACATGCCACAAATGGTCCAAATCTCCCCATTCTCTTTTTCAAGGTACCTTTTTTACATTTTGGACATGGTCCGAAATCATCTTCCCCTTCTGTTGCTTTTCCTAATGCAGTCCCTATCTTTTTTTCATGCTCTTTGAAATCCTTCATTATTTTTATTATGCTTTTTTTTGCTTTTTCAATAACTTCTTTCTTTGTTTTTTTCTTATCTCTAATGGCCTGCATATCTTCTTCTAATTCTTTTGTTAAGTCTTCATCGATGATATCTGGTGAGTATTTTTCTAAAGTATGAATTAAAGTTATTCCAAGAGGTGTTGCAGCTAATTGTACTCCATCGATATATTTTCTTTGATAAAGTGCTTCAACTATCATTGCACGCGTTGATTTTGTACCAATTCCTAGGTTTTCCATCTCTTTGATTATTGATGCAGGAGAATATCTTTTTGGGGGTTGAGTTTCTTTTTCTTCATCCCTGATTTTCTTTACTTTTACTTCATCTCCTTTTTCTAAGATAGGCAACATCTGTTCTTTTTGTTTTGCAAATTCTCCGTATAGTTCATACCATCCTTGTTCTACTATTCTTGAACCACTCAAAGAAAATTTTTCAGAATTTACATCAATGACAACAATAGTATTTTCTTTCTTCGCTGGTTCTCCAAATACTGCAAAGAATCTTCGTGTGATTAATGTGTATAATTTTTTCCCCTTTCCAGTTAGTCCTGCAATCTCTCCAGTTGGATAAATAGCGGGATGGGCAGGATCTTTCTTTTTACCTTCATGTGGAATTAGTTTTGGTAATAATAATAATTTTTTACAATCATTTTCAAACTCTTTCTTTTTTGAAAGTGCTTCTAGAATTTTTTTATAACCTATATCTTTTGGTAATTTTT
This sequence comes from archaeon, assembly GCA_018652475.1. Taxonomy (GTDB): domain Archaea; phylum Nanobdellota; class Nanobdellia; order SCGC-AAA011-G17; family PNOQ01; genus JABHIB01. The sequence goes on along the minus strand of JABICB010000020.1, from coordinate 7,409 downwards.
GAGAGCTTGTTCTAGGATAGGAAATTAATCCTGCTGTATAAAGATCTTGAGCTAATTTTGAAGTATCTTTTGGTGTTATCCTACAAGTTTTGTATGCTTCCATCTGTAGGCTTGTTAAATCGAAAGGAGTAGGAGGTTTTACATTCTGTTCTCTTTTTGTAATCTGATCTATTATTGCTTTTTTTCCTTTTGTTTTTTTTAGAACCGCAGTAACATCTGTCTTTTTCTTAAATTTTCCTTTTCTATGATGTGCTTCGATCTTTTCTTTTTTTATCGAACCATCTAAATAGATTTCCCAATATGTTTCTGGTTTGAATCTTTTGATCTCTTCTTCTTTCTTTACTATTACTTTTAATGTTGGTCCTTGAACTCTTCCAGTAGACATTAATCTGAATCGGTCTGTTGCGGATTTAATTGACTTCATTAATGCGTTACTCAAATTTATACCATAAAACCAATCTAAGTGATGTCGAGTATCTCCTGCATGTACTTGTGGAAAATCTAAATGTTTTGTTGCTTTCTCATATGCACTGATTAATTCTGGTTTTGTTAATGTTGAGAACTTCATACGCCTCGCATCTGTTTGTCCACAGATATATTTTATTACATTGTGTCCGATTACTGATCCTTCTACATCAAAGTCCGTTCCGACTGTAAATGTATCTGCTTTCTTTGATAAACTTTTTAGAACGTTGATATACTTTCTCGTGTATGCTGCACCTTTGTCTATATCTGCCTTTGATTTCCATTCAATATCAAAAGTTGGATATCCTTTCTTTGCATTATCTGATTTTGCTAATCCGAATAAATGACCCACTGCACAACCAACAAGAATTTTTTTTTTGTTATGTGTTAATTCGTAATAAGAAACGGCATTTTTTGTTTTTTTTATTGCCTTTGTATCTGCTAGAGCTTCGGCTATCTTTTGTGCCTGTGCTGGTTTTTCCGTTACTATTAGCTCTACCATTAAGAGTAACTCTAAGAAATAGCTTTAATAAATGTTTTGGAATTAATCCTTACAACAAACACAATAATCTTTCTCTGTAATCCTCGTCGAATTGCAATCTAGATAAGTATAATTTTCTTCTAATGAAGTAAAGGATGCTATACATTCCCCCGTCATTCCTTCACAGAAAAAATTACCTGTTTCATTTTCAGGTAAAAAGTTTAATTTACATTTTTCTATAGAAGTAGGAAGACTTAGTCCGTCTTCTTTATTGAAACTAAAACCATTTATTAAGAAGCCTCCCGCCAATAACATACCTACTATTATCAAAATTAAGGAGGTTATGAATCCTTTTTTATTATTCATATGTGTTCTTTTTTCCTTTCAAATTTTTCAGCACAGGTTTCTGAACAAAATCTATACTCTGTACCTGAAATGATAACTTCGTGAACTTCATCATCCTCTAGTAAATCATGGCAATTTGCACATTCGGAAGGATTTGTTTCTTCATCATAACCTTTCATGAAACCTTCTTCTGCTTCATTTATTTCGTCATTCTCTTCGAGCGATTCTCTAGCTTTTCCACCATATAAGTTTTGTTCTTTTTCTTCGTTCATTTTTTTTATCCCCTAATTTTTTTTTACCATTCATATATTTTCTAAGTGCTCTTGGCACAATAATTGTTCCATCTTCTTGTTGATAATTTTCCAGTATTGCCACCATTGTCCTAGAAGTTGCTATTGCTGTGTTGTTTAGTGTATGAACATAATGTCTTTCTTCGCCTTTTTGAAATTTGATATTTGATCTTACTGCTTGGTAATCTGTACAGTTTGAACAAGATCCCACTTCTTTGTATTTTTTCTCTCTAGGATACCATGCCTCTATATCATATTTCTTTGCTGCAACGGTCCCCATATCTCCCGTACAAACATTTACAACTCGAAAGGGCAATCCTAATTTTCTGTAAAGATTTTCTGAATTTTTTTCTAATTCTTCAAAATGTGCCCATGAATCTTCAGGATTTGAGATTATTACTTGCTCAACTTTATTGAACTGGTGCATCCTGAATAGTCCTTTTGAATCTACACCATGACTACCAATCTCTTTTCTAAAGCAAGGAGATACTCCTATATATTTCAAAGGTAAATCTTTTTCTTCAACAACTGTATTTTGATGTAATGCAATTAATGGATGTTCAGATGTCGCTATTAAGTATAAATCCTCTTTATCTATTTTATACATCACTTTCTCAAAATCTGATAAATCTGTAGTCCCATCATATGCCTTTTTGTTTAACATTAAGGGCGGTTCTACTAATGTATAACCTTTCTTTATTAATTCGTCAATCGCAAATCTTTGTAATGCCATATCTAGTAATGCTAAATCACCCATCAAATAATTAAATCCTGCGCCAGTTACATCTGCTGCTTTTTTAAAATTTGCCAAATTTAATTTTTCTACTATTTTTCCATGAGGTTTTAATTCAAAAGAATTTGTTTGAGGTTCCTTGAAAAATTTGAAAGGAACATTTCCTTCATCATCATTTCCTTCAGGAACTGAATCATGCAAAATATTAGGTAATCTACATAAATATGAATTTATTTCACTCTTTAGCTCATTTAATTCATTTTCTACAGTTGAAATTTTTCCAGGAAGATCTTTAGCTAATCTTATCTTTGATTCTATGGGTTTTCCTGCTTTCTTTAATTTGTTAATCTCTTCAGCGAGGGCATTTCTTTTTTGTCTTAGTTTATCTGCCTTCTGTTTTAACTGTCTCCATTTTTTATCTTGATTGAGAACTAGGTCTATCCACTCTATTTTTTCTTCCTGATTCCTCTTTTTTAGGCTCTTTTTTAATATTTCAGGATGTGTTCTAATAGTATCTATGTTAATCATGAAAATAAAATAAAAAAATAATTATATAAAGGTTTTGTTACTTCTTGTTGTTATGGTAAATAAATACTCCAAAGTATATATTGCAATATATAAACGTTTAAAATACATTTGCGACTACTATAATCTAGGAGAATACAAATGAAAAATAAAGAAATTTTTGAGGTGTTTTTTAGACGTAAACCTGCAATGATATTACTTGCACTTAAGACTACAAAGAAAAATAGATATGGTTCTGTTATTGCAAAGGAAGTAGATTGTACGTATTCTCATGCTGTAAAGATCTTACAAGAGATGGAAAAAAATAGATTGGTTACTTTTGTTAAGGAAGGTAGAATTAAAACTATTCAATTAACTGATACTGGTGAACAGATTGCTAGTCATATCGAAAGAATAAGAGATAAACTGTAATTTTAATTCTTGAATTTTTTTTATTTTAATTTAGTTAGCAAGAATTATAGAAGTCTTCTGGTTCGCCGCAATTAAGTATACTTCCTAAAAAATTTCCAGAACCGATTACGGAACTACTTGTACAATATACTCCTAAACCTATGCCGTTACAAAAATTATTATTATTTATGATTATATTGTGGCCACCTACTGGTACTACACCGAACTGTAAAGTTTCAAACCTATTATTTGATACTACTATATCTGTTGCTGAGTCTGTAGTTATTCCAGTACCTAAACTGGTGGATGAAATTGTGCAATTTTGAATAACTATATTACTACTTGAACCTAATTTGAATACAATTTGATTATTGTTTACTTTTATAGTATTTCCAATGCAGTCAATTGTTAGATTATCTTGAGTATGACTTAAAGTAATATCAATACATCCCATGGGTAAGCTAATATCATCCTCCATAAAAATTATAGTTTTTGATTCTCCTATTTCCCCATTTTCTATGTCAGTTTGACAGTCACTACAACTATCACATGAACGAGTTAATCCTTCATTGTCTAATTCCGGATCATATATTCCATCGGTATAGCAATCAGGATCATCTTCATTTGCGTATCCATCTCCATCTTCATCGCCAGTTGTACTATTACATTGAGGTGCAGCGAATAATATTTCTTCATCACAAGACTTTACTTCTGATTCCCAAGGTAGTGCTTCTAGGACGCCATTAACCATGACCATTGGAATTATTTCTACATCAAGATTATATGTTTCTGTAAAATTGAATACTATTGTCTCCCATCCGGATAAATTTACTTCTTTTATGTTTGATCCATTTTCTAACATTACCATTACAGAATCGATAGGACCGGCATACTCATTTACTAATAATATTTTAGTAGTATTCAAACTATTTATATTATCTATTATATTATTACAAAAAAAATCAAAGGAAGTATCTATACTATAAATATCTATGATTTCCTGAGTATTATTCATTTCATCATCGAAGACTGTTTGAGTCATTGAAAAAATTAACATTGCTAACACTATCACAAAACCTATTATCAGTATGGTTGCAATTAGTGGAGACATTCCTTTTTTTTTCATTATATTAATTTTTGATTTTTTTATTTATATATTTTTCTAATAATGACAACAGATATTCCAAGGATAGTTGCTCTCTGTACAATCTCCAACATGTGCATTTGTTAAAGATGATAAAGATAACACACAGAAAGTTTGTTGATCATCGTCTGCAGGACAGGGAGAATTGTAATTCATGAAACACCCCTCATTTGTATTTAATTTATAAGTCTCATAACCTTCATTATTTCGATCAAATAATTCAGCATGAGCATTTGTTTCGTCAGAGATCCTGATAAAATCATCTCCTTCAGAAGATAAATAATAACTTGCATAAGAACAATATACCCTATGGTTGAAATCTTCTCCAGATGTTAAACTGATATGTGCATTTGTTTTATTACTCAAATATAAATTTCCTATAGGTTGTAAATATTCTATTCCTGAAGTAGGATCATCTGTAACAGTACAATTATATTCTTCAAGTGGACAATCTGAATCAATATAATCATCTTCTGTGTTATCTGGAGTTCCATTAGTATTTATCCATGAACATGTTGAAAAAGTTTCTCCAATGAATGCCTCATTGACTACCCAACTAGTTAATTTATTAGTAGGCACCCCTCCTTCATGGTCCCATCCTTGGCAGTATCCATCTCCACAATAAGTAAAATAATCTATATCATTTACTGATCCTGAATTTTGATATATTGGTAAATCTGCCCCAAATTCTTCTATCTTTACGCAACAGGAGTCCCAATAAGACTCACATAAATTATAATTATTTAAAATTGATTCGGCGTAAGTATGATTAAGATTCATAATGGAAGTCCATGTCTCATCCTGGGTTGTCAATGCTAAACACATTTCTTCACGCCTTCCTTCGAAATTACTCAAACATACTCCTTCTCCTTCAGCAATAAGGGACTCGTCCCCTGCCTCTGAATTAAATAAAATTTCACAATTTGTTTCTTCTGTTCTTATATTGCTGCCTACACTATATTCATCTTCAATTACACAACTAGGATCGGATGTATCTGTACTTGTATCAAGATCATTATCTAATCCATCATCACAAGTATTTGAATCATAACAAGAAGAAGACTCATGGCAACGATAGCGCCAGAAATAATGAATATTTGGATCATTTATAATTTCTATTTTTTTAAATAAATCATTTCCCAATATATTTGATTTACTTTTTAATATCTCTTGATGAGGTAAATATGGCTCTGGATCTAGCCATGATTTTCTTTGACACATTTCATAATCTTCACAAGAATATTGCCCACATACTTCTAATCCACACCCCATATTAGACCATCCCCTATCCCTGGACAAAGATAGATTTATACTCGGAAAAAATAAATTTAATAGTAAAATTATTAATAAAGATACTATTACTAAAATCCAAAAGTAATTTATTTTTTCTTTCATATAATTCTTATCCTATGAATGAATACCTTAGTGCATCAATTCCAAACAGAGTATTATACATATAGGTTGCATGAGGTTTGTTTAATGGATCGAAAGTTAAAGATCCTGCCTTACCATTGTACTGATCTGGCGCACTATCTAAGTTTATTGAATTCCATCCAGCATCTTCAGTGTAATAATTATAATACATATTGGGTATTCCTTCCCAACTCCAAGACACCATACTAGGATTTCCTTCCAAGGTTAGACTAAGTTGAGGATGGTAAGGTGCATTGTTTTGAGAGATACTCTCGAATGTCCAATCTCCATTAACTAGATCTTTTTTACCGTAACTTAGTACAGTTATTCCATCTTCTTCCTTAGGATAAGCTATGTGTATTTTATTATTACTTACTTTTAATGAAAGTCTTGAAAGATGAGTGTCTGATCCAATTTCATCAATTTGTGTTTCAGTCCAATCTCCTACACCTTGAGCATAAGTGTAAAATAACAAATGAGTATTTGGGTCTAGATTATCATGGCTCCTGAATAATACATTGATTATATTATTATTTGAATCATAATTCGCATCTATCCTGAATATATCTCCTGGATAATAATCATATACTAAAGGTGCACTCGCCACTTCTTCAGTTATCCAAATTCCTCCGTCTTTCCAAGAATGAAATAATTTATCTGTTTCTGCAGGTTGAACATAAGACCTTACATAAAATAAATGAGGTATGTTTTCTTTTGTTATAATTACAGGAAATCTATATTTTACAGAGCCCGGTGCTGAAGAAACATTTTCTATATATTCCCTTGACCAACTTTCTCCATTATCTTCTGATTCTGCATATTTTATTCCTATTCTTCCATTTTCTGTCTTGTAAGTATATGCCACATGTAAGTGACCATCTTCACTAATTTCGAAATCATTTTCTCCGCCATTAGTATAATCTATACTGTCAATTATGTCACATTGAAAGTTTCCGATAGGATTAGCATTAGTAGTAAAACCACAATTTCCTAAATTAGAAGGATTATCTCCAGATGCATCTTCTGGACCAACATATCTTGCGACTGCAAGAGAATCTGTTGCTACACCAGACCTATAAACTATCATAGGTCCGCCATTATTTTCGTCCCCTGTTACTAAATTGTTATTATATATTATTGAACTTTCTTCCCCACTTTCATAATTTTGCCAATCTAGGGGGTTTGTAATACTTATTGAATTGAAAGAATCAAAACAGCCTTCATCTACTTCTGTATCACAATTTTGATCTAAATTATCATAACAGTATTCTTCTGTTGGCCCTTGAAAGTCACCACCACAAATACCTGGAAGACCGCCTTCATTGTGCCATGCATTCCAATTCCATAAATTTTCTGTGTATATACAGTCTCTTGATTCGGAACCTTCTATACATTCGCCTATGCCGTAATTCCAACCCTCTGTTTCCCCATTATAATCATAACCGCAGGGTTGATCTTCGATTGTTTCTTCTATACAACTACCACATTCTGGCTGATCATAACTATCTGTGAAAGTATCACAATCATTATCTAAGTCATCATTACATTGCTCTGTTTGTGGGAAAGTTGCAGTACAACCATACCATCCCCCATAATTCCATCTGTCGGTATCTGAATTATATT
>JABICB010000013.1 GCA_018652475.1 archaeon | reverse complement strand
GTATCACAATCATTATCTAAGTCATCATTACATTGCTCTGTTTGTGGGAAAGTTGCAGTACAACCATACCATTCCCCATATGCATAATTACTTCCAGTCCATTCACAGTCTGAATATTCTGTACCCAAGGTACAAATACCTATCTCTGAATTTCCACAAGATCTATCTAGGCTATCACCCATGACACAACTGCCACATTCTTCATCTTCGTCATTTGAAGTCCCATCACAATCTTCATCAAAACTATCTATATCATTACATTGCTCTGTTTGTGGGAAAGTTGCAGTACAACCATACCATCCCCCATAATTCCATCTGTCGGTATCTGAATTATATTCACAGTCTGAATATTCTGTACCCAAGGTACAAATACCTATCTCTGTTTCCCCACAAGATTGTGTATCAAGTGTTCCATCTATACAACTGCCACATTCTTCATCTAAACTATCTATATCACCATCACAGTCATTGTCTATTCCATCATTACATTGTTCGACATCTGGAAGAGTCGCAGTACAATCATGCCATGAGCCTTGTTCCCAAAATCTACCAGTAAAGGTACAGTCTGAATATTCTACACCCATTGCACATTGCCCTATATTAGATACCCCACATTGCTGATTTTCAATTGTTCCATCTATACAACTACCACAGTCAGCATCATAACTATCTGTATCTCCGTCACAATCTCCATCTAAATTATCATTACAAGTTTCTTCATAATTATATTCTGTTGGATTTATACCATCACAAAAATCCCACTCAGTCCAATGAAAACCTCCAACTGTACAAGATCTCCTATGCTCTCCAAAACTACAGCCCGTAGAATTTATCCAATTTATTTGAACTTCACTTCCATCTATTTCAGTTAAATCTCCACTTTGACAAGACTCATAATCTTCTTGACCTACCCACTGAATCCAATCACAATCTATCCCAGTAGAAGTACAATCATGATTAATCGTTCCAGTGGAATCTGCCCATGAACAACTAAAATGTGATTCTGCTGTTTCCAAAGTCCAACCTTCTTCTAAATCTGATTCATTTCCTGTGGAAATGCCGCCTTGCCACCCTTGACAGTAGCCATCCCCGCAATATCTGAAATTATTTACTCCACCTATCACTCCAGTATTATTATATGCCTCTGAAGACATATCTATGCAACACCAAGTAAAGGCAGATTCACATAAATTTGAATTATCTAGTATGTCTCCGAATGCTTCATAAATTGGATTCGAAACTGACACCCTATTATAATTAGGATCACAATTTTCTGAATAAGGTACTACTATTTCTCTTGTCTGCCCTTGTATCTCTTCATTTGTGCATGCCCCCATTCCACTAATCAGAAATTCCGGATCATCATATGCATCATTGAATAATAACATACAATTACTTTCTTCAGTTCTTGGATCCTCTCCACTATTATTACAATTTTCTTCAGAAAGACTGACTCCTTGAATATTATTTTCTTCAAAATATGTTTCCGCAGATTCAATTATTACTGCATCTAAATTGGCATCACCATCATTGTCAACTCCATCTTCACACGAATTTACACAAAGTGTTGATTCGTGACATCTGAATTGATTAAAAAAATAATATCTTAAATTTTTTAATATATTTTTTTCATCTTCTAATTTATCTACTTGTTCATTAATATTTATACTATCTTCAATAGCGGTAATCCTTTTTGTATTTATCTTTTGAATATTGATCGGACTTCTAGATGATTCTTGAATATGAGGCCTTGGCCATACCCATCTTTTTCTAACCTGGCACATTTCATTATTGGCACATTCCCCTGCATAACCACAAAGAGTTTTACCACAATAAATATTTCGCCAAGAATTAATTGGTGATACTTCTAAATCTTGTGCATCTACATTTATTTTGCCAGCAGGCTTTTCGACATTTAGCCAATCGTTATCTGCTTTAACTGATTCAGAAATGAAAAAAATAGAACCAAATAATAATACCAACAATATCCACATACTTTTCTTTTTAATGTTCATAAATTATCACCACTTAAATATAATAAGAATGCATTATTTATTTATTTATTTAAACCTTTCTATGATTTGTGTTAAAAAAAAATGGGCCCAACGGGATTCGAACCCGCGGCTTCATGGTTAAGAGCCATGCACTCTGACCAGGCTGAGTTATGAGCCCAAAAAATAATTAAATAATAGGTTAAATTTTGCCTTAAAAAACTTTTGTTTATTTAGTAACAAATTTTAACCAGAGAAATGCTATGAATAAAGTAAATAATAAGTAAAATAAATTTACTATCCATAGTAATATATCTTTATTTGGAATAAATGCGTAAGTTAATACTACTGCAAATGCAAGAATAGAACTTATTATCAATGCCATAAACATATTGTCAATTGCATAGTTCATTGCATAATCTTTTGTATCTGCACAAAGTCCTGAATTACAATTACCTTCATGAGAATTAATTCCTAGCATGAAATAGAATACTGAAAAGGTTCCAGAGATTATTGCGGTGATCAGGATAAAACTCAAAATATAAATTAAAATTTTTCTTCCATCTATTTTGAAATGTGTTTTAGGTTTTTCTTCAGTTTTTATTGTTTCTTTTTTTTGTAGTGGTTTCTTAGCCGCATAGCCCACCATTTCTAATGATTGTTCTGCCTGTGGTTGAATTGGGCGATTTTCTTTTAACCGAATAAATGCTTTATTTATCTTTTCAACTGGCCATCCCTTGGATAATAGTGCCAGCCTTATTTCATGTTCACGTGCACCTTTTTGTAATGATGTTTTGATAAATTTATTTAGAAGATTTAAATTTGACTTCTGTATAGGGAGGGGTTGAGATTCTTGGAGCCTTGGTTTTTTTAAAGATGTCAAGGTGGATTCTATTTCTGTATCATCCCACCCATTCTCTTTTAAGATTGATTTTAATTCAGTATGAGAATATCCTTTTTTTATTCCATCCTTAATAAAATGTAAAAGTTTTATGTCAACCATGGATTAATTTTGGAATTTGGAATTTATATATTTTATTATTTATTCTATAGAAAAATATATAAATCTCTTCGAGTAAAATCAGTTTATGGAAATAGAATTAAAGAAGAGGCCAAAGAATGTTACTATTGTCGAAGGTTTTCCTGGATTTGGATTGGTTGGTACTATAACTACTGAATTCCTGATTGACCATTTAAATGCAGAGCAAATAGGTTCTATATGGATTAATGAAATGCACCCTATGGTTGCTATCCATGAAGAAGAAGTTGTTGATCCAATCGGTTTGTTCTATTCTAAAAAATATAATTTATTGATAGTTCATGCAATCTCTGAAGTTAAGGGAATAGAATGGAAGCTTGCAGACGCCATCTCTACACTAGCAATACAACTTTCTGCTAAAGAGATTATTAGTATAGAAGGAGTAGGATTGTTAGGGAAGAAAGGAAAGGAATCTGTTTATTATCATAGTAAAGTTAATAAAAAACGATTTGAAAAGGCAGGAATAAAACCACTAAATGAAGGAATTATCGTCGGTTTGACTGCTGCATTATTATTGAAGACTAAAAAAACTCCACTATCATGCATATTTGCTGAAACTAAATCTAAATTACCCGATAGTCGAGCTGCAGCAAGCATAGTTAAAACACTTGATGCATATTTGGGATTAAATGTGGATTATAACCCTCTCTTAAAGCAGGCAATGGTGGTTGAAAGCAAAATAAAAAATATTCTACAAAATACAAAAAATGTCAAAGTTCAAAAAGAAAAAAAAGATATGAGTTATTTGGGGTAATTTTATATATTTTCCCCACTTATTCTTTTTTATGAACTCACTCTTTTCAAAAAAACTATTTTTTCTTATTATTTTCTATATCTTTTCAACTATTACATTATATTTTTCTTTTCTTTTTAGTAAAATAATTCTTGATAAATTTTTACTCTCACTTTTCATTTCTATATTTATTGTTGGATTAATTTCCTTATTTATCATAATATATGCCAGAGAGGTCAAATTTGGAGGATTACAAGCACAAGGAGCAGTTAGGTACATTATGTTATGTCATTCATGCAACTGGGAATGGATGTCAAATAAGCTTTCAGAACATAAACCTACTAAATGCCCCAATTGTGCCAATTTGAGTAGATTAGAAGTGATCGGATGGAGAAGATTACAAAATGTACCTAAAAAATCTAATAAAAATCTAGAAAATTTCTTTAAAATAAAAAAATAAAAAAATAAATTATTTATTTCTTTTTCTTTTTAGCTGGCTTTTTTTTTGCTGTAGTTTTTTTTGCAGTTATTTTTTTCTTTACTGTCTTTTTTACAACTTTTTTGACAGTTTTTTTAGCTGCTGGCTTCTTTTTTTTCTTCTTTCCGCCTCTTGCCATTTTAGCCTCACATACATTACCTTTACCGTCGATATAGTACAAGTGACCTGGCTTTCTTTCTACAACACCTTTAAGTATAATTTTACCCATTTTTGTGCCTCCTTTTTTAAAAACACTCTTTTTTTGGTTTTATAGTATATAAATCTTTTGTAACTTTTACCGACGGTGAAATTTATTAATAAATTCATACAGCCTCAAGGATTATTATAAAAAGTACTAGAAATTTCCTCATATTTTTCTTGAACATCTGAAATTCCAGGAATACCATACATCTGTAATGTGGTCCTTATATCTGCATGTCCAGCTATTTGTTGAACGTAATTGGGAGGTACATTTTGTTTGATCAAATGACGTATAAAACTGTGCCTGAATATATGAGGGTTCATGTTTTTTTTCGATGGATCAGGGTGCTTTATTCCTGCCCTAAGAGCAGTATTCTTCACTATTGCGTTTATCCTACTTTCATCAATCCCATCTACATTTTTCTTATTACTTTGTATTAGTTTACCGTATTGTCGAGACCTCATATAAAACCGAATTGTTTGTAACGTATCTTGATCTATTGGTACAGTTCTTTGTTTATTTCCCTTAGCTTTTGAAATAAAAATTCTTCTTTTTTCAAAATCTATATCTTGTACTTTAATATGACATAATTCAAATCTCCTCATCCCAGTTCTTGCCAAAATTTTTATTACAGTTGCATCCCTTAAATTTTTTGCAGCATCAATTATTTTGTTTATTTCTGGCATTTGTAAATAGTAAATATTATACTTTGATTTATTCCTAGAACTCTGAGATTTACTTTCTTTAAACATACTTATTTTTCGCAATAGTTCTTTATATATGTTGCGTTTTGGGGCTATTTTCACCATAGAATTAGTAGAATTATGGTGTTTTGAGAAAAAATACAATAATTTTTATTTGATTGTTGTGATTGTTGTTTTTCTGAATCTGATAAATGTGTTGAGCCAAAATAAGCCCGTTTTAGATAGATTTTTATTTTTTTCAAATATAATCCCTAAAAGAATAAAAAATGTCCTAAATTCGTCAATTTTATGGCAAATATTTGGGATTAAAAGTATTAATCTACTCTAAAAAGAAGTAATCGTAAAAAATTATAAAAAAATGAAATGAAATAAGGTTATTTTCTTCTAGTATAGTGCCCTTACTAGATTATTGACATAGAAGGAAAAATCAATTGAAATATTAAAAGAATAATTGTAGATATTATGTTTAATATAATTAATATCATGAAAACATTCCAAAAATTTTCCTTGATCCACTTCCAATTTAGTATTTTTTTTGCCATCTTTTTATGTGTACATATCCAATGAATATAGGTATTAACCCTAATAATGCCCATCTAATATCATTAAACCATAACCCATTCATTATGATAATGATTCCTATTATCAATAGTATTCTATTCAATAATATATGGTGAAAAATATTATTTTTTTGAACACTTTTTTTTATTTTTTTTCTCTTGACCATATTGATTCACAGAGTATATTTTAATTTTCTAATATTTAAATTTATTGTTAGAAGTAATCATAACTTGATAAATAAATATCCTCTTGAACACATGAACTTCAAATATTTCTTAATTATAACTACCCTATTCTCCAATTGAACGCTTGAATGCATTCAAAAAAACAAAAAGTTTAATAATAAGTATTTATAAGATAGGGTATGGTATGGTGGAATTTTTCAAAAAAAGAACATATCTTAGAAGAAAAGTTTTCTGAGATAAGGACAGTATTGGAAAGTTCGTTTGGTAAGGTAAAAACTGATATGTCTGATGTGAGTGAATGGATAAAACATTTAGAATGCCATCGTACTGAACATAACGAATCTATTAAAAATATTGAAGAAAGACTAAGGCTCATAGAGACGAGTATATTTCACACTAAGGCACATAACTCACAATATAATTTGAACGAAATTGAACACGTTCAAACGTTCAAACGTTCAAATCAAACAATCATGAACGTTCAGAATATCGAAGATCTTACTCCTGCACAAAAACAAGTAGTTGGATTACTTATTTATGCAGAAGAAGCAATGACTTATGAAGATATTTCAAAAAAATTAGGCATTAATATTGTCACAGTTAGAAGACATATTAATGATGTCAAGAGGGCAGGAATCAAAATCAACGAAAAGGTTAGCGTTAAGAGTAGGAAAAAGATGTTTTTGGTTGATGAATCACTAAAAGAACTAATATTAGCGAATAAGTTAGGTTAAAATATACTGAAATTCTTGTTTTTATCATTATTTTTAGAAATATGTGCTAAAGTGAGAGTTAAATCTTACAAATAGAGTCTTTTTTGATGAGGATCTAGATGATAATACATATTTGTGAGTCTTTCTTTTAAATTTAATTCCCTAAAATCGAGTTTTATTCGTAAGGTGATAGTTCTATTATTGATTTTTACCTTGTCCAGGGGTATATTTTTTCTAATTATACTGCTGACATATCCCCTTATACACCCTTCCGAAAGGCCTATTTTTGAGGATAGATCACCATAAGTTATCCCCCTACTATAATCTTCCTCTAATTGATAAATAGTCAGAAATACTAGGAATTCTTGACTAGTAAGGCTAGAAAAGGCAGAATCTATATCTTTTTTTAATGATTGAATGTTTAGTGAATGAATGGTTGATTTAGGATTAGTTGTTGTTTGATTAGTGAATGATTGATTGTCTAGTGAATGATTGAATGATTGAGCCCCTATATTTCCAGTGGAACTTTTTTGTAATGTTACAGGAGGAGCCCTCTTCTCTTCAAATTCTACAGAATTGGTTATTTTCCCTGTTTTTTCAGTTAATTTATCAAGAATCTTATCTAATTTAGCCTCTATTGCTATAATTTTAGTAGTTAGAGTGTTTATGTCTTCCTTTACTTTACCAAAAGATCTTTTTATTTTTAATTCTGACATAAAAGAGTGAATTAGTATATATTTTTATAGTTTTACATGAATAACTGATCAGTGAGTGATTAGTGAGTGATTGAATAAGGTATATTTATGAAAAATTGACAGGATTTCCCTTATTTTGTGCAAAAGTGAGGATTAAAATGGTAAGGATAGTTAAATTATAGTATAATTGATAGAAAGAAGTATAATTATCTAATGAATATAAGGATAATTAAAGAAAAAGTGAGTACTAAGCAAAATCTGAACATAATGCCTTGTACTTTGAATAAATTTTGGGCAACAATCGCCATTTTTTTCTTGCCAAATAAGTTTTACCGTCGGAATTCTTAGTTATTTTCTTAATAAACCCTTCTTTTTCCAATTCTCCTAATAAGATTAGAGTAAATTCCTCGTCCCTTATTATCTCTTCAGCTATATTTGAAGTATATAGTGAATTTAGATTATTCTCGAAGAGAATTTGTAAAATTTGCTCCTTGATCTTCTTCTTATTTTTATCACTTATAGTTGGCATAGTAGTATTTTCCATTAGTATATATAGTTATTCGGTTAAAAGAATATCGTTTATTTACCCATTATACTAAACAGAATCTTTCCTATACCTGCAATGAAAAACAATATTGCAAATACGCCCTCAAGAGTTAATACTTGATACCATAATACATATGCAAATAAAATAGATATTAATCCGCCTATAAATAATAAAAATTTAGTATATCCTTTATTTTTTTTCTTTGGAATTATTATCACCTCCTTTTTAGTTTTTTATTTTGAAAAAATATTAAATATAATATTTCTAATATGCCTAATGTGTTTAGTAATAAGAATGAGATAAACCATTTACTCTGTTTGTTTATAGCTGCATGCCATAGTGCCATTCCCTTCCAAGTCAAGGACCAAGAATAGAATAAAAATAATAAAAATAATTTTGAAGTTAATAGTTCTAACATAGTCTTATTTATTTTTTACACTTTATAAATTTTATTGAGAATATATTTATTTAGAACCCCATTAGTTTATTTATGTTCGAGATCATTATAGCTACTATTATAGGTATTTTATTCGGAATAATTACTGGATTAATACCTGGAATACACATAAATCTTATTTCTATTTTTGTGTTAAGTCTATCTATACAACTATTACAAATTGTTTCGCCTGTAACTCTTGCAGTATTTATTGTTGCAATGTCAATAACCCATACTTTCCTAGATACTATTCCTTCCGTATTTCTTGGTGCTCCTGATGAGAGCACGATCTTATCTGTTTTACCTGGCCATAAGTATTTATTAGAGGGGAAAGGATTTGAAGCCATAGTTCTTACTTTGATAGGTAGTATCCTTGCGTTATTCCTTGCAATAATTTTCTCTCCAATAATCTTTATTGTAATAAAAAATATTTATCCTTTTTTGAATAAATATATGGCCATTATTCTTATCACTGCATCTATTTTTTTAATATTAAAAGAAAAAAGATCGAAAATATGGGCTGCAATAATATTCTGTTTGTCAGGAATATTAGGGATTGTTGTATTAAATCTTCCTAATTTGGAGAATCCATTATTTCCTTTATTATCTGGATTATTTGGTACTAGTGCATTAATAGTTAGTTTAGAAAATAAAGTGAAAATACCTAAACAACTTATTACGTTCCCAGTTTTGAATAAGAAGGACCTTATTAAGACTATATCGTCAGGTTTTCTTGCAGGGAGTATGTGTTCATTTCTTCCAGGATTAGGCCCCGCACAAGCAGCAATAATAGGTTCTTCATTCTATAAAAAAATAAAACAAAATTATTTTTTAATCTTGATAGGTAGTTTAAACACTATGAATATGGTTATTAGTTTTCTTGCAGTGTATGCAATAGGTAAGGCGAGAAATGGTGCAGTTATTACAATTTTCAAAATATTAGGAGAAGTAACCCTGTCTCATGTTTTATTATTCTTTTTTATTTCCTTAATTGTTGGAATTATTGCAGTATTTCTTACTTTGTTCATTACAAAATTATTTTCAAAACTTTTTTCTAAAATAAATTATAAAAAATTAGTTATTTCTGTAATTTCATTGATTGGTATTATGGTGTTTATTTTGTCTGGACAATTTATCGGATTATTTGTATTATTAGTTTCGACATTTATGGGAATATTGCCTATAAAATTAGGGATAGGTAGGAATCATCTCATGGGTTGTTTATTGTTAACTACTATTTTTTATTTTTTATTTTGAGTAAACCAATTAGTTAGCCCCTCTTGACGTTCTAATTCTTTCCCAAATACACTTTCTATCCTATCTTTTGTTATTTGTAACGTTTGTTTCAAATATTCGGGAATATCGTATTTATTTGCTAAGTCCAGGGAAGGTTTTAGGTATTTTACCACAGAACCTTCTGAAATGGTTAATATTATTTTTCCTCCACATTTCAAACAGTTTCCTTTTAGTGGAGGTCTACGGTATTTTGTATTGCAACCTACGCACCTAAATTGTTGCATTGAAAACTTCCTAAGATTACCTTTTATATCTCTAATAAAATGCTTCTCTATTATTAATCTTGCAACATCTGCTTCATATACTGCCCTTACTTTCTCTGCTATGTCCATCTGCCCTAAAACTTTTTCTTGCATTGAAGGAAGAGACTTATATGCACTATGAACTATGCCTTGATTTATTGAACTTGTTTCATGAGTATACCAATATTTCTCGAATTGTTTTTCCGTTTCTAACCGATCGTTCAATCGTTCAATCGGAACCTCCCAAGGCATTTTATATTCCATACAAGCATCATAAAATTCTAAGGGATACTCTGAAACTACATCCATATTAAATACCATATCATCTACCTCTGTAGGAATTAATTTTGAAGTTAATACCAAAGGGGCATCTTGAGTTGAACCTCTTCGATTAGGTAAGAAATGTTTTGAAAAATTTAATAATCCATCCATTAATAACATTATCCCGTTTTCGTCACCATCACAATCTCTTCTCTGTGCGCTATGCCAGAGAGGGTGAGCATAACATCCTTGTGTTTTTGAAAATCCAATTATCCTCCCTATTATTCCTGCGGAAGTATGAGGTGCTAAACTTAGAATCAAATGACCCACGAGATCTTTTTTTGATTTTAAATTGTAAAACTTATCTATGCCATAAAATTTATTTAAGAGATCATCAACAAAATTTGCTACCCTGTATAGTATATGGTCTGCGCCCCCTTCCATAGCCTTATCACATGATGCCAAAACTACATCCTGAGGTTTTAATTCTATAATTTGGGAATCATTCACTATTTCATTACCATATATATCTAAAGAATACCCTAACTCCTTTAGTTTCTCTATTGAGGTACCAATCTCTTCAGCATTAAAATGAGTTAAAGGTAGTTCAGTCATATCATACCTTATAGTGCCATCTTTATTTACGAATAAATTGTGAATTGAACGTAATACTCCTTTTGTTAAATTTTCAGGAATATGTTCTTCGTTTGTTGTTTCTTTTATTCCTTTGATTAATTTGGGCATTTGAGTTAATTTTAATTTTTTCTTTGTTGAGAAATAATATTTACTTATATCTATACTCTTTCTTTTGAAACTTTTTAACTCTATTTTATGGATTTTACAGTAATCTGCAGTATATTCAGAATTACATTCCCTACAATAAAATAATTTTTCTGTTTCTTTTCCACAGTTCTCACATAAATTATATACTGTGTCATTATTACAATGTGTGCATTTTCTTATTGGAAAATTTTCAGTTATTTGATTTTTTTCTAATGCTGATTCAAAACTCTTTAATCTTCCTCCTTCTTCACCCACGGGAAACAAAGAATGGGGGCTTCCTGTTAGTTTTCGTATTTTTGCCTTCTCTGGCCTCCCCATCCTTGCTCCAATTATTGTTCCGGATTTATTTCTTAATTTTACTGAAGAAACTTTATTTAATATTGTTAATATTGATTTTGATTCAGATACTTTCCCTACTAATTTTTTTAGATTATCTTCATTTGTTTCTAATCCTAAATTTATTAAAAAGGCTTTTGCCCAGTTTCCTTCTAAAATAATGTGTTCCTTGGTTACATATTTATGAGGTACTCCTAATTTTTCAAGAATTCTTTTTTCTGTAACTTCCTGATCATTATTTGAAATAGGTAATATTATTTTATCTTCATTTCTTTTTATTACAGATCTAGTTAACCATTCAATTAAAAATAAAAATTCTTTTGGAGAAATATCTTCCCAATGATATGTGAATTTTGGATGAAAGGGTATATTTAATTTTATTGATATGTTTTGTGCCTGGAGTGGTGTTATTTTTGTTTTGATAGGATCCATAAATAATTTATTTATTAATGGTAATTCTATCTTTGTTAGTTCAGATATCTTAGTATTATCTTTTTCTTTATTTTTTAGTTCCTTTATCCACCATTCTTCACAATAACCTACAGGTACTAATGAATGTGCTCTGTCAAAAAAATCTCCATAATTGACTAATATGTCTCCTAAAAATAATATTTCTTGTACATCATCTTTTATGTTATCTGCTATCTCTTCTGTTTCTACAAAAACCACTTCGCCATTTTTTAATTTTGCTATTGGGCCTTCAATATAATCAGTTACACTTAATGCAGTACCTTTTCCTGGCCTCTCCATTTTTAGTTGTGTACCTACACCTATATATCCATTTAATAATTTCATTGTCGCTGGATGTATTGCTGCACAACTTAAACCTGTATTTCTCGATCTACCATATCTTAATCTTAGACCCCCCTTTTCATTAGGGTAAGTTAATACTGGTCTCCCTGCAACCATATCTTTTATGAAAGTATAATCAGCAGTTATTTTTTCATCTGATTCTTTTTTGGACTGTTTTCCTGCCTTTATCTTTTTCTGTAATTTGACAAAGTCCTGAATAAAATCCCAATCTTCCATCTCAAAATCAGAACCCCATTCTGTGAGTTTTGCTGCATATTTTTTTGCTTTCTGAGCAAGACATTCACCCATAACTAGACAAAAACCTCCCCTTATTCTGTTTGTTTCTATCCTATCTAAATCCTTATAGTTTGAAACATCCATTTTTTCAGTTGGATCACCCGATATCTGTATGGGCATATGTGCTGCCATAAATTCTGTTTCCATATCTGAAGGAAAATATTGTAGGTTAGTTACTCTTTCATGATAATCTCTTAGTTCAGTTACTGCCCTTTTTGATTCTTTTTCAGTAGGGTCATATTTAGCATAACCTAATTTTTTTCTTACATAATCGGAAAGTAATACAAATACTGATGCGGCTGTTCCACCTGCACTCCTTACTGGTCCCGAAAAATATAAACAGAAATACTCCTTACCGTCGCTTTTTCGTTTGGGTAAAGTTAATTTAGTAAATCCTTCTACTGGACTAGCTACTACGCCAGTAGTAACATATGCAAATCCAATTCTTAATCCAGTTTCTATTGCTTTTTGTTTATTTTCAAATTTACAAAATTTTTCTTCGGCCACCTCTAGAGAGATGGTGAATGCTACTCTCCAATCTAGTTTATTATATACTTTTTCTAATTCAATTATCCTTTCAGGTATTCCATTACCTACAATCTCTGGAGCTAAGATTCCAATTAATTTTTCTACTCTTTCTGCCATATTTGATGCAACCGGAATTTCTACTTCCAGAGAAGGATCAAATCCTCTTTTTCTTGCTTTATTTGCCAATAAATAAGAGGATTCTAGATATTTTTCAATATATTTGAAATATTCTTTCATTTCCTTGCTTGTTGCAATATTATTTTCCAAAATTCATCACCTTTATTTTTCTGGTTTGTAAATTTACTAACTGTACTTTAGATGTTTCTGGTTTATGACCTACTTTTTCTTGAAAAGGTGTTATAGATTGCCAACAACTACCACATATTAAAGTTGTTTTTCCTGCTTGATCTATTCCGGATTTATGAACATGACCCATTAAAAAAAAATCTGGAATTTTTTCTATAACAAGATGATCTTCTTTGCCAGGTATAAATAAACTAGATCCATGGCTTGGAGCTAAATGCCTTTTTGACAATAAATATTTCATTGCGACCTCTGGTTTGTCATAACCGCCACCATTTCTAACTTTATCAATATTATTTATATAATAATCTAAGCTATATCCATGATATAATAATATATCAAAACCCTCTTCTTTTTCATTTGAATGAATATTCACTGTGGCAGGATTTGTTAACATAGTCACGTTAGGTAGATCCCATAATGATTTTGTTAATTCCTTACTTATTTTTGGCTGAGGTTCTGCTATTCTTACTGCATCATGGTTCCCAGGACAAATTATTATATTTATATCCGGCCTTATCTCTTTTATTAATTCTGTAAATTTGGAATATTGATCTTTTATATCTAATATGTTTAATTCATCTTCTTGACCAGGATAAATTCCTATTCCATCCACCAAATCACCCACTATAAATATATATTTTAATTTTTTGACAATTTTTTTTTGTTCTTCATTTCCTTCATTACCCTTGGTCCAATTTATGAATTTTTTGAATTCTTCTTCTAAAAACATGGTTGAACCCACATGAATATCAGACAACACAGCCATATATACTTCTTCATTTGATTTTTTTATTTCATTATGGATTGGATAACCAGGTAAAATTAATTCATTAGAGAATACAATTTTATTTCCCATTGAACCAGTTATCCCTATTACTTCATCTAGTGTTAAATTATATGCTTCTTCAAATAAATCTTCTTTGTTTTGGTTTATTAGTACAGAAATAGACCCAGTAGGATCTTCTAATTTTAATAAAATGTTTTTATTTTTAGTTATATGTTTATCAGATATTAACCCAATTACAGATACTTCCTCTCTTTGTTTTTTATTTAACGCCCTATTTATAGATATTACATTTTGTAAATTTCTCTTTCCCTGCAACAGTCCTTTTAATTTTTCATATCTATTTTTATAATGGGCAGTAAAATCTTTTACAGTTTTTTTATCTGTATTTTCTTGATATTCTTTTAATATAATTATATTTCCTTTATTTTTTAGAGGTTCAGAATGCATTTCATTATCAGAAATTATTGATTTTTTTAAAATCTCATTAAATTTTTCACTAGATAATAAGTATGGTGATTTCTCTTTTGATAATATTTCAGAATCTAATATTTTGAAAAAATTATCACTTTTCTCAATATCTAAATCTTTTACAATATTGGGACTTATTAAGACCCCCCTCTTTAAAAAAAGATGAATTAATTTTTCATTCATAAATTTAACCATGTTTTGAGTTGATCAGTTAGATTAGGTATATTTGAAGGAGGTAGATTTACAGAAATTTCCTTTTTCCTACCATATCTTCCTTTACTAACTATTTTTGATCTTATTATTCCTAACATTACTAATTCTTCAACTAAATCTGATAATCTTCTATGCGATAAAGGTTTTAATCCCACTGTAAAACATAATTTTTTATATTCTTCAGAAACATCACCAGTATAATACTTCTTTTTTCTTGAATTCAATAAAAAAGTTGATAATAACGCCAATTGGGATTGTTTTGGTAGTGTTTTTATTGCATCTATTACAATTTCTTTATCCATTTTTTCTTCAGCAGTATCTATATGACTTATATTTATCTCAATATTGTCTTCTCTTTCTGCTAATTCTCCTGCTATCCTTAATAAATCTAAAGCTCGCCTAGCATCCCCATGTTCTCTTGCTGCCAATGCTGCACATTTTTCTATTACTCCTTCCTTTACAGAGTTTTCTTTAAATGCTAAATTTGCCCTATTTGATAAAATATCTCTTAATTGTATTGCATTGTATGGTGGAAAATTCATTTCTTCTTCTGTTAATGAAGATTTTATACGAGGATCTAATTCACTTGCAAATCTCAAATCATTAGAAATGCCAATAAAACATACTTGTGCATTTTCTAATTCAGTATTTATCCTTGTTAGAGTGTATAATATTTCATCACCTTGTTTTTTGACTATTTGATCTATTTCATCTAATGCCAGAATTACTAATCTTTTTTTGGTTTCTAATTTTTTAAATAATTTACTATATATGGCATTACGAGGCAATCCCGTAATAGGTATATCTTCTCCAAATTCCCTAGCTATATGTGCTATTAATCTATATTCTGTATCTGCAACATTTTTTAATTTACAATTTACATACAATATATCTAAAGGTATGTTCTTTATTTTTGCAACTTCTTTCAAACTATTTAGTACTTTAATTACTGATAATGTTTTTCCTGTCCCTGTTTTTCCATAAATAAACATATTTGAAGGTCTTTCTAATTTTAAAGAGGGTGCTAATATCTTTGAAATTTCTTCTATTTGTTCTTCTCTATGAGGTATTGTTTCTGGAGTATAATTCATTTGTAATACTTTTTTATTAGTAAACAATCTTTCTTTTTCTAGATATCCTTTGAAAAAATCTGTAATTGATCCACCCATTTTATAATATGAACTGAATTTGTTATTTAAGGATTATTATTATTGACTATTCTTATTAAATATTTACTCTGAGACCCTTATTTCTGGTGGAACCTTTTATTTCAAAAGTAGGTGTTGTTTTTTTATTTTTTTTATTTTATTTTTAGTTTCTATAATATATAATATACAATAAAAAAACTTAAAAATAAAATATATATATATATAATAAATTCTTTAATATATTATACTTACAAAAGCTGTAGTATAATAATTTAACTTACAAAAAAAATCAGTAAAAAAAACAAAAATGAGCTATTCTTTATTTAAAGAATATTTGAGAGAACATAAACCTTTATTTTTTAATAATTTCTTTTCCAATAGCAATTGAGGTCAGAGGGTCTTCGGTAAATATGAATAAATTTATATAGTGTTAATTTTATAAATGATAATATGAATTTAATTTATATTATCATATCCTTTGTTTTATTGGTGGTTGTATTAGAGTCAGTAAAACATTTATTTACAAAATCGCTATTTCATTTTATTATGATAGGCGTATTATTTTTGGTTGTGTTATTTTTAGTATTTGAAGGATTAGGTACTGAAAATAATGTTATGGAAAATAATTCATTTGTTATGACTGGTGCAGCAGTAATTGATGTATTTAAGGAAAGTGATTTGTTTGGCGATTTTTCTTTTGAAAGTTTAAATCCAATACCTGCTTTAAAAAATATATTTTCAAATGATGATTCTGGATGGTAATGTAGAAACTTTTATATAAAGAGTTAAACTAATGATTTTATTGGAGGATTATAATATGTCAGGTGACGATAAAAAATATTCAAAACAAATAATAGGTAAAATTGTTGTTAGTAAAGCTGGAAAGAGATTTGGTGAAGTTGGTAGTATTGTATTTGAGACTAGAACTGGTGAATTAATACAGATTGTATTGAGGAATCCTACTGGATTTACTGAAGGATTAGATTTAGATCATGACAAAAGTGGCAATTTATTAATTCCATATAGTGCAGTTATTGCAATAGGGGATTTTGTAGTTGTTGCAGAAGAAGATATAATATAATCTTCTTTTTCTTTATTTTATATTAAATGACTCTTAATTATAAAGATACTAGTGAGATTGAAGTATCAAAAAAATTAGTAGATCAAGTTATAGGTCAAGATAAGGCGATTGATACTATTAAGAAAGTTGCTAAACAAAGAAGACATATTTTACTTATTGGTGAACCAGGTACTGGTAAAAGCATGATTGGTCAATCTTTGGCAGAATTATTACCTTATGAAGATTTACAAGATATAGTTTCTTTTCAGAATATAGAGGAAGAAAATAATCCTTTAATAAAATCTTTTCCAAAGGGAGAGGGTAAATTAAATATTCATAAATTAAAATTACAATCTAATAAAGGAATTGGTACTAAATCTATTTTTATTTTTATAATGATTATTCTTGCATCATTAATGCCATGGTGGATTAGGAAACAATATGGCGATATAATGGCTGCAGCTTCGCTGATAAGTAGTATGTTTTTTATAGTTGCAATGTTGATTCTTTTATCATTAGGTAAAAAAATTAAATTAAAAGAAAATCCCTTTCCTAAATTAATAGTAGGTCATAAGGATGTAAATGAGTCTCCTTTTGTTGATGCTACTGGTGCCCACGGTGGATCATTATTAGGTGATGTATTACATGATCCTTTTCAAAGTGGAGGTTTGGGAACTCCTGCTCATGAAAGGGTTGTTTCGGGGATGATACATAAGGCAAATAAGGGGGTATTATTTATTGATGAGATTTCTACACTCAAGGTAGAAATGCAACAAGAGCTTCTTACTGCATTACAAGAAAAAAAATATCCTATTACTGGTCAATCTGAAAGATCTGCTGGCGCAATGGTCAGAACCGAATCTGTTCCTTGTGATTTTATACTTGTTGCAGCAGGAAATGTTGAAACATTGAAAAATATGCACCCTGCACTCAGGTCCAGGGTTAGAGGATATGGTTATGAAATTTATATGGCTCATGATATGGATGATACTGAGATTAATAGGGATAAATTAGTCAAATTCATTTCTCAGGAAGTTAGAAAAGATGGAAAAATACCTCATTTTACAAAAAGTGCTGCAGAAAAAATTATAAATGAGGCAAAAATTAGATCAGGGAAAGCAGGCAAATTATCATTACATTTGAGAGAATTAGGTGGATTAGTAAGGGCAGCAGGAGATTTAGCTAAAAATTCACAGTCTGAGTTGGTCGAATTAAAACATGTGGAATTAGCAAAGGAATATGCTAGACCCTTTGAACAACAAATTGCAGATGAATATATTAAAGATAAGAAAAAATATGCAGTTATTTCTACTACTGGGACTAAAGTTGGAAGAGTTAATGGGTTAGCAGTTATTGGATCAACTAATACTTCTTCTGGTATAGTATTACCTATAGAATCTGAAGTTACTCCGGGTGGAAAAAATGCAGAAATTATAGCAACAGGTAAATTAGGAGATATAGCAAAAGAAGCAATAAAAAATGTTTCGGCGATTATTATGAATTATTTTGGAGAAGATATTAAGGAAAAATATGATATTTATGTTCAATTTTTACAAACATATGAAGGAGTAGAAGGAGATTCGGCATCTATTGCAGTAGCTACAGCTATTTTTTCAGCATTAAAGAATATACCTATTAAACAAAATATTGCAATGACTGGTTCATTATCTGTAAGAGGGGAAGTATTGGCTATAGGTGGAGTCAATCAAAAGATAAATGCTGCAATTGAAGCAGGTATAAAAAATATAATTATCCCTGCAGCAAATGAGAAAGATATATTAATAGAAAAAGATAAAGTTAAAGATATAAATATAATTCCTGTAAAAACTATTGAAGAAGTATTAAAAGAGTCATTGGAATGGAAGGGAAAAACAGATATATTAAAAAAATTAAAATGAATTTTGAAAAAAATATAAAAGATGTTTTAAAAAAACAACTTAATTTGAAGGAAGTTGTTTTAGAAATACCTTCTAATATTGAATTAGGTGATTATGCCTTTCCTTGTTTTACATTAAGTAAATTTTTAAAAAAATCTCCTGTTCAAATATCAAAAGAACTCGAACAAAAAATAAAATTACCTAAAGGGGTTATTAAAATTATTTCAATTGGCCCATATCTTAATTTCTTTATAGATAAAACTATTTTTTCTAAAGAAGTTATAACTAATATTCTGAGAAAAAAAGAAAAGTATGGTTCTTCATGTTTTGGTAAGAAAGAAAAAGTATTGGTTGAATTTTCTTCTCCTAATATTGCTAAACCTTTTGGAATCGGACATTTAAGAAGTACAGTTATTGGTAATTCTTTGGCAAAAATTCATTCATTCTTGGGTTATAATGTTATAAAAGTAAATCATATAGGAGATTGGGGAACACAATTTGGAAAATTATTATATTCTTTTGAAAAATGGGGTAATAAAAGAGATTTGAGAAAGGATCCTATAAATTATTTATTTAATTTATATGTTAAATTTCATAATGAATTGGAAAAAGATAATTTATTAATTGAGGATGCACGAATTTATTTTAAGAAATTAGAAGAAGGTAATGTAAAATTAACTAAATTATGGTCCTTGTTTAGTTCTTTAAGTCTTTCAGAGTTTCAGAGAGTTTATAATTTATTGAATATAGATTTCGATTATATTCAAGGAGAATCTTTTTATCAATCAAAGTTAGATTCAACAATAGATATTATAAAAAAGACAATCCCTACTGAAATTTCAGAAGGAGCATTAATTGTCAATCTCAAAAAAAAGAATATGCCTCCTTTGTTATTAAGAAAAACTAATGGTTCAACTACATATCATACAAGAGATATGGCTGCTGCATTATATCGATTGAATAAATTTAAACCAAAAAAATTATTATATGTTGTGGGTTCTGAACAAAGGTTACATTTTAATCAATTATTTGAAGTTTTATCAATGATGAATTTATCTCGTGAAAAATTTAATCATGTTGATTTTGGATTAATCAACTTTCCCGAAGGTAAGATGTCTACTCGTAAAGGTAATATTATTTTACTAGAAGAAGTTTTAGATAAGTCTATCAATTTAGCATTAACCACTATAAATAAAAAAAATCCCTCTTTGAAAAATAAAGAAATTATTGCAAAAAAAGTAGGAATAGGATCTATTATCTTTGCAGATTTGTCTAATGATAGAATTAGGAATATTTCTTTTGATTGGGATAAAATTTTAGATTTTGAAGGTGAGACTGCACCATATATTCAATATACTTATGCTCGTGCAAGGAGTATTTTAAAAAAATCAAAAATCAAAATACTATCAAAAAATAAAATTGATTTTTCTTTAATAACTACTAAAGAAGAATATAATCTAATAAAACAAATATCTATTTTTGAGGAGGTTTTGATGAAAATTGCTACAGATTTAAAACCTCATCATTTGGCCAAATATCTTTTGGTGTTATCTCAATCATTTAATGAATTTTATCATAAACATAAAGTAATAGATTTAGATAATAAAGAGATAATGCTAGCAAGGGCATCTATTGTTTATTCTGTTGCTCAAATTATTAAGAATGGTTTAAATTTGTTAGGTATTGATGTCTCTGAAGAGATGTAGAAACTTTTATATATTGTTTATTGATTAATTATATAGGTGAATAAATATGCCAATAATTGGATTTAATTTCGATAGAATAATAGTAGAAAAACTTGGTAAAATTCAGAAAGGAATGAAAGTTAAAAATAATTTAACTATCAAAGGATTGACAAAGGAAGAAATATCCGTTGGAGATTCAAATGATGTTGTAAAATTAGATTTTGATTTTTCTGTTTCATATGAACCAAGTATAGGAAATATTTCTTTACAAGGACATTTAATGTTCATGGAAGAAAAAAAGAAAATAGAAGAACTGATTGTTGAATGGAATAAAACAAAACAATTACCTAAAGATATAACTCCTTTAATATTAAATACTGTTTTAGGTAAGTGTAATGTTAAGGCATTATTAATGTCTCAAGAAGTTAGTTTACCTCCCCACATAAGGATGCCTTCTATAAAACCAGAAACTAAAAAATAAGTTAGAAAAATTCTTTAAGATTTTTTCTTTCTTTTTCTTTTTCACTTGCTTCATCCCAAGTGCATCTTTCTTTTGTCATGATGTTTAAAATCTTAAGTTCTTTATTCATATCTATAATTTAATTTATTTATTTATATAGTTAATTTTGTTTAATCATATCTTTTATTATATGCTTTTTTTCAAATATATTTTACATCCCGATACCACAACTTAGTAAATATTATTGATTGTATTTTGAAGTTACACTTTTGTTATTTTTTTTATTTCTGTTGCCTCTATTTCTAATTCTCCCTTATATGATATGAGTGTTCCCCTAACTACTATAATATCCTGTTTTGATATAGTATTTAATTCTTCAAAGAGAATTATTTTTATTCTTTCATTCTCATCTTTAATTGTAATTATAGTCAAATTTTTATTATTAATTATTTTTTCTATTTCTCCTATTGTTGTCACTTCTGATCCTATCTCTTGATGAAATGTTTCGCCTATAGTTTGTGGGGCAAAATCTAATAGATTATTCATAAAAAATAATAAGAATATTCCTAACGTGATAATAAATAATAACAATCTTATTTCTTGTTTTTCATTCATATAATAATTACAAGATAAAAGTTTATAAATCTGGTAGAGTTTACGTTTGTGTTATGGTATTTTGTGGGAGAAAGAAGGTGATCAACTATTCGGCAATAGAAGAAAATGTTAGATTAAATAAAACCATAATAAAATTAAAATCTGAAATAGATAAATTTAGGCTGCCCCCTCTGATTCTTTGTGAAGTAACAAGTATTACTGATAAGGGCGCAGTAGTAAAATTACCAAATGGAAATAAATTTTTAGTAACTATTTCAGCACCGCTTATTGGAAAACTTAAACCAGGCGATTCTGTTTTGTCTGAACAAAAATCATTAAATATTGTTGCAAAGGCAGGTCAGAAAAGAAAATTTGATGTTGAAAAATTTGTGAGAATTGAAAAACCGGAAGTTAATTGGGAAACTATTGGGGGATTGTCTGATCAAATTAGGGAGATTAAAGAAGTTATTGAGTTACCTTTGAAAAATCCTCAACTTTTCAAGGATGTAGGTATCATCCCTCCAAAAGGAGTTTTATTATATGGATATAGTGGTACTGGAAAAACTATTCTTGCTAAGGCTATAGCTGCAAGTACAAACTCTACTTTTATCGAAGTTGTTGGTTCTGAATTAGTACAGAAATTTATAGGAGATGGTGCTAAACTTGTTAAGGATATATTCAAGTTAGCAAAGGAGAGAAGTCCTTCTATAATATTTATAGATGAATTAGATGCTATTGCTTCAGAAAGAACCAATAATGGTACCTCTGGTGAAAAAGAAGTACAAAGAACATTGATGCAATTATTGGCAGAGATAGATGGGTTTAGTTCATTGGGTGATGTAAAGATTATTGGTGCAACAAACCGGTTTGATATACTTGATCCTGCCATTGTTAGACCAGGTAGATTAGATAGATTAATTGAAGTTCCTCTACCTAACAAGGAGGCAAGGGCAGAAATTTTTAAGATTCATTCTAAAAATATGAAATTAAATAAAGTTAATTATTCTGAAATAGATAAATTATTAGATGGATTTTCTGGAGCAGATATAAAAGCCCTATGTACTGAGGCGGGATATTTCGCAATAAGACAAAAAAGAAAACATGTTAAACATGAAGATTTTTCTCTTGCAGTTGATAAATTAACTAATACTGAAATAGAAAGTAATCATAATATTGGGATGGTTGGTTAAATGCAAGATGCTTTATTATTTATGTTATCTATTATAGGTATATTGGCAATTTATTGGGTTCTGTTTGGCGAAAAAAAACATAGGGAACTTTTTCAAAAAAAATGAAGTCATTCATATCTCTTGAATTACCACCAGAAATCAAAGATAATTTATTTAACCTACAAAATTCATTTGATAAACGGTATGCAAAGATTCAATGGGTGGCAAAGAAAAATTTACACATAACTTTGAAACAGCTTGGAGAAGTTTCTGATTCAGAATTAGATATAATTCAGAAGACATTAGGAAATATTGTTTTTGAACCATTCACTTTGAAATTAGTCAATGTTAAACTTTTTTATAAAAATAATAATCCTTCTGTGATATATGTTGATATTTTTTCTAAGAAAGATATAATTTCCTTACAGCAGAAGATTGATGCTGAACTACTTCAAATATCACCCCATATTCAAATTTTTTCTTCTCATGTTTCTTTAGGAAGAATAAAGTTGATAAAAAAAGAAAAGTTTAAAGAGTATATTTCTGAATTGAAGTTTTCATCTAAGGAATTTCTCATTGATAAATTTACATTAATGGAAAGTGTTTCTGCTAAAGGTAATCAAAAATATAATATCTTAAAAAAGTTCAATAAATAGATTTATATATATTTTATTCTATTTTTCTATTAATGTTTGGTAAAAAACAATCTATTTGGCCATTTATATTGTTCATTATAGGTGTAATAATATTGTTTTCTTTTATTTTTTGGAGTAATGGTACTTTTGTTAGGGCACCTATTGACCCCCTCCCGGGGTGTGTGATTGTAGATTCAACAGGTCCATCTGAAACTAATATTGATATAGTGTTTTTAGGTACTAATTATGATTCTGTAGGAGAATTTATTGATGATACTTATTTTTGGAAAGAGGAATTGTTAAAAGTAGAACCATTTAATTCGAATAGGGATAAATTTAATTTTTATAGGATAGAAAATTTTGAAGATTATGGGTGTGAGTGGGACAAAGGTTATATCTTGTGTAATACTGGAAAAATAGTTAGGGCATCTTCTATTTGTCCTCATGATTATTTTGTTGTTTTAACAGATATTGATGGAGTTTATAATTTAATAAACTGGTTAAGATCTAGCACTTATCAGAAAGTGATGGCCATTAATACTGCAGATGATCCGTTAGTTCTTGCTCATGAAATGGGTCATGCTTTTGGAAATTTTGCAGAAGAATATACTGAAGAAGGTATTTCAATTTGGTGGGATGCTCCTAATTGTGATTCTGATATGGATTCTTGCTCTAAATTTGATAGTGTTGATAATACTAGTTGTATTGCCGGTTGTACAAATTTTGAATATTCTCGTTCTGTTAAAGAAGGCATAATGAGAGATTATTGGCACAGGGATGGAAAAACCTATGGTCTTTTTGATGAATATATTTTATCTGAATTGATATATGATATTACTTCTTCAAGTGCCAAACCTGAGGTGCCAGAAGATATATTATTGGTTGATATTGAATGTGAGTCAAATAATTGTACTATTATCTCAGTAGAGGAGTCTTTTGGTTTTCCTGATGGAAAGGAAGCTCATATTGAGGAAGGTTCCTCCATGAGGATGGAATCTTCTGGTTTAGGTGATGAAAAAACAGTTGTTTTTTTTGAACCCATAGAAAAGATGTTCACTTGTTTTAAGACCGGAAAGGTTACTAAAATTAAAGATACTATCAAAACTGTGATTATACCTAGGGAAGAAACACTTAAGTTGACTATACATGACGCTAACGGTAAATTAATTTCAGAGTACTTTTTCATATCTAATAAAGAAGATATAGGTGCGAAAGATAGTAGTCAGATAGGTGTTTCTGGATCTAAAACTGTCGATATAATGGCCGTTTCTTAAGAATCATATTGTTCATTTATTATTTCCTTTATGATTTTTGTTTTTTTCTTTCCTAACTTTTCAATTTTTTCTAATTGATTTGATTTTGCATTTATTATATTCTTTACTGTTTTGAATTCCCTTAGTAATGCTTTTGCAAGCGTTGGTCCTATTGTGGGGAGGGAACTGATGATATATTCTTGTAATTCCCTTGTAGTTAGAGGTTTTTTTTCTAGATTTAGATTAAAGGTTTTTTCTTTCTGAATTTGTTCTCTTTTCGCTATTGATCTTAATAGTTGTGCAGTTTCCTTTGTGTTTTTTGTTTGGATCAGAGGTATTCCATATGATATGGTTATTGTTGCTAACATTCCTCTGATAGAATTTGCATGAATATTTCTTATTGAATAAATATCTTCTTCTCCTTCTAAAATTATTAAGGGTTTTTCAAAATTAGCTTTTAAATTTTTCAATTGATCAAATAATCTTTTATCTATGATTGAATCTACAAAATCCCTTATGGTTTTTCTTTCAATTCCAACTCTTGAAGATACTATGAAATCTGCAGTAGGTAGTGTTTTTGTAGTAATATTTATTCCTAAATCTACCAACTCTTTTAATATTGTTGAACCTTGCTCTCTTGAATCTGCATAAATATTTAATTCTTCTTTTTTTTCAAAGGCATTTAATTGTTTTTGGGGATTTAATTTGAATCCATGTTTTAATTCATTTAATATAGAATACATTTTTTTCTCTTTGTTTACTGCAGTCCAATGATAAGCTTCATCGCGAGTGTTTTTAGTCATTAGTACTATCACTTTTCCTTTTGTATGTCTTGCTGTACGTCCCCTTCTCTGTATGCTCCTTATAGCTGAAGGCACAGGTTCATAGAAAATTACTGTATTGACTTTGGGAATATCTAGTCCCTCCTCCCCTATGGATGTAGAAATTATACAATTATGAATGCCTTCTTTAAATTCATTTATAATATTTATTTGTTCTTTTTGCGATAATCCAGTTCCTTTCTTTTTTAGTTGTCCTACAAAAAGTTTTGGTCTAACATTTTCTAATTCAATTAGTTCGTTTTCTATTCTTTTGGCAGAATCTCTGTATTGATTAAATACTATTATTTTTGTTTTTGGATTTTTTTCAATTTCTTCTTTTATTATTTCTTTTAATCTTGATAATTTTGGATGATTTATTTTTTGTTCGTATAATTTTTCAGAAAGAATAAATGCAGATTTCATATTTATGTCTAATGCTAGATTTTTTCCAGATTTTGTTTGTCCCTTATTTCCTATTATTGGTTTTAGGTAAGAATATAATGAATGTATTCCTTGTGTTTCTATTAAATCCAATGCATGATTAATTTTTATTGCTTCCGCTGTTGAAGAAATGGCAGAAAAAATATTATAATCATTTGTTCCTTTTGATATTTCTCCTCTCAATGATGCCATAATCCCTAATAATTCTTTTTTTGAGACATTAGCATTGAGGCTATAGCCCCCTTCTTTTAATTTTTTTAATTTACTTGAAAATGCATTTTGTAAAAAGTTTCTTATTTCTTTAAATTCTTCAGGGAGATTAATCTTTATCCATTCTACTTCAGTTTTTTGTACATATTCCTTAACATCTGGATCATTCTCTGTCCTTACTTCAATGTTTTTTATGTACAAATTATTACAAACTTCTTTTATTTTTTCTAAATCTGCACCTGGCGATGCAGTTAATCCTATTATTCTTGAATTTGTTGAAGAAGAGTTGTATTTTTTTGCTAACCAAGTATATGAATAATTTTGTATAGCTCTATGTGCCTCATCAAAAACAATCAAGGAGACATCATCAAATTTAAATGTATTATTTATTACATCATTTTCTATGCTCTGAGGAGTACTTATAATTATTTTTGCAGATTTAGCTAACTCTTTTCTTTTTTCTGGTGAAATTGCACCAGTAAATAATTCAATTTCTTTTATATCTGTGCAATCTCTGAATTCATTATATATTTGAGTTGCAAGAGGTTTGGTAGGTGTAAGAAAAAGTATTTTAGAATTTGAATATTTGTTTAACCTATCTATTGCAACGAGTATGGCAGTTTTGGTTTTTCCTAATCCAGTAGGAAGTGCTACTAATGTATTTTTTTCCGTACAACTAGATAATATCGTTTCTTGATATAATCGTGGTTTGAAATTTTTAATATTTGGCATATTTTAGAATTTCTAAATATATTTATAAATGTGTCAGTAGGTGTTTGTCAATAATATTAATATGATTTATAGAAATATGTCCCAGTAATTATTGTCGCTATTATTATTGCCAATAATATTGTCAAAATTAAACTTGTAATATTGATTAAGACTAGTGATGCAATTATCAATATTAATGTAAATAAATATATAGGTAAAGATCCAAATAATATCTTTATTCCATCTAAGTTTTCTAAGGGAATTAAAGAATATATTGCAATTAAATAATTCATAGTAATAAAATGTTCAAATCCTTTAAAATTTAATATTTGAAAGATTAATGCAATAAATAAACTTGTTAAGGTTCCTATTGTTGCAATTACTGCTAATTCCACTTCTGTTATTTTTTCGTATTTTCTTTTTACTCTTTTATAAACTACTTCTTTTATATTATTTGTACCTATAAATAGTGCTTTTATTCCACCTAGGCTCAAGAATGATAATATTAATGGAAATATTATTCCCGAAGGAATTGAATTTATTTTTTTCTTGAATATTTTTTTCGGTAATTTATTTTGTTTTCTAAATCCATACCTCTTTATGTTCCAAATTCTATATTCGGAGGTACAACCTTTTTTGTTTGCAATTAGTTTGTGCCCTATTATGTTTATTATGACTGCCATTGCACCCAATATTGAATTTTTAAACCATGTATTTATTGTAAATGAATCAAAAGAAAATAAGAACCCAATTATTATAGAAGATATAAAAATATGTTTAATTTCAATCTTGTTTATTATTTTCATTTTGAACATTTTTTAAATAAGTTATTATTGATTCTTCGTGTCCTGCACCCACAATCCCTAATATTTCCTTATTAGGATAATCATTCATTAGTTTATTTAAATTTTGTGCAAGAAATATATCCCTTTCTTTAATTAATACTTTATAGATAGAAGGGTATCTTCCCTTAACGATTTTTATTAATTCATTTATTATTTTTTTATCAGGTACTTCAGATAAATTAATATTTTTAATTTTTTGTTTGTTAAATCCTGCAAATAAAATATCAAATATTAATTTGAATTTTTCTTTCCATGTTATCTCATTATTTAATTTTTTTAAGGTTATTTTAATATTCTGATCTATTAATGCTACTTGTTTGTCGTTATCTCTTGCAAGAATCATGGCTGTTCTTATTTCATCGCCTGGTTTTGTTCCGACTAATTTTCCTAATTTTTTTTCTATATATGCTCCCATAATGTTGAAAATAAAACCAGTAATTCCTATTTGTTTTATTCCCTTTATTGAATTTTTCTTTTTTTGAGGGTGCATCAATGAGAATGCTCGCTCCCTGTCTAATTCTACTGCTACTATGTCTGGATTTATTTTCAAAAATGTTGATTTTACTAATTCTATGCTTTCTTTAGCTATGTGAGATGTACCAATTAGCGTCAAATTGTTGTGTTTAATCATGTCGTAGAAAGATATATAAAGTTTAAAAGACTTCTGATTGGATATCTAGTAAGGGAGGAATAAGATGTTAAAAACTAAACAAATAAATGAAACTTATGATATGGAAGTTTATACTGATTCTGGAGATTATTTCGGAGATATAGAAGAATCAATATTAACTGCAAATAAAATATTTGGATGGAGAGTTAAGGCGACAAAACGATCTTATCTTTCAAAAATACTTGGTGGTGCTAAGGGAGTAATAATTCCACATCAATTAGTTAAGGCAATGAGTGATATTGTCATAATTAGTAAGGCAGCAGTACCAATGCATGACGAAGATCAACAGATTGAAGAGGTCGAATAAAAACATAAATTTTAAATACTCTTTTTTTTATTATTTAGATAAATGGTTTCAACTTTACAACAATCAATTGAATTTATGAAAGACTTTGGCATGTTTGATGTAGTATTGCCCTTTCTATTAGTCTTTGCAATTATTTTTGCAATATTAGAAAAAACGTTCATTCTTGGAAAGGAAACCGATGGCGCACCAAAAAAGAATCTTAATTCTATTGTAGCATTTGTTATTGCAATGTTAGCTGTTGCAACGAATAAAGTTGTTAGTGCTTTAAATGAGGCTTTGCCGAATGTAGTTTTATTAATTATAGTTTCTGTTTCATTTCTGATGATGATTGGAGTTTTTTTAAAAACTGGCGAGTTAGATCTTCTTGATAAACATAAAGGATGGTATACTTTGTTTACTATTATGATGTTTGTTGGATTGTTAGCAATATTTGCTAGTGCAATTAAATTCGAAGGAGTAAGCGCCTTAAGTTTATTATTAAGTAAGTTAGGTTCATTCACTGAGCCCATAGCTGGAATATTCATATTTTTGGTTGTTATGGGTGGAGTGTTATATTTTATAACAAAAGGAGGAAAAGTGAATGGTTAATTTATATTCATTACTTTATCAATTAGAAAGCATGGGTTTTTATGAGTTTGTTTTGCCTTTTTTATTAATATTTACAGTAATTTTTGCTGTATTAGAAAAATCTCAAATTTTTGGAGTTTTTAAAACAGGTACTGGAGCTACTGCTACTAGTGTACCTAAAACAAATATTAATCTGCTTTTTTCAGCAGTACTAGGATTAATGTTAATAATAAATACTGATGTTATTATCCTTATGAATAATTATTTATCTAAAATGGCATTAATAATTGTTATGTCTATAATGATGATGTTATTAATAGCAACAGTCACAGGAAAATCTGGA
This sequence comes from archaeon, assembly GCA_018652475.1. Taxonomy (GTDB): domain Archaea; phylum Nanobdellota; class Nanobdellia; order SCGC-AAA011-G17; family PNOQ01; genus JABHIB01. The sequence goes on along the minus strand of JABICB010000013.1, from coordinate 34,946 downwards.
GATAATATTGCTGCCCCATTTGGTTTAGCAGCAATTATTGCAGTTGGAGCTGCAATTTGGTCATTTATTCCTTATCAATATGGGTATAATCGATTGTTTGATGTAAGTAATGAAGTTGTATCTGTAATGTTGTTGATTGGATTATCAGTTGCTTTTGTGGTATGGATTAAAAAGAGATAAAATGATAGACCCTACTTCCTTGATGAATTTTTTACCAGTCTTTGTATTTATTTTAATTGTTACTTTATTATATGCTACTTTAGAAAAAACCAAACTTCTTGGAGAAAATAGCGGATTGAATTTTTCTATTAGTTTAGTTATTGCATTTATATCTCTTTTTTCAGGTAGTGCAATTAAATTAATGGTGTTTGTTGTTCCATGGTATGTATTCATGATGTTTTTTTTATTGCTTTTATTTAGTATGTTTATGTTTTTCGGATTTGATGAAAAAGAAGTTTGGCCAATGGTTGGAGGAAGACTGACTATATTTGTTGTAATGATGCTTTTTTTAATTATAGGAATTACTAAAGTGTTTGGTCCTGTATTTAATCCTTATTCTGTAGAAGGAACTAGTGATGTATTAAGAACAATATTTCACCCCAGAGTATTAGGGGCTTTTTTTATTCTTTTAATATCTTTCTTTCTAATAAAAAATATTTCAGATAATGTATAATCATTTCTTTTTCTTTTTTAACTCTTCCGTGATTCTAGACAATTCTTTTATATTTGTTGAGAGTGGTGTAACTATTTTTTCTAATACCTTTTCAATTGCTTGAATTTCTGCTCCAATATTTTTTACTCCATCTCCATATTCTTTAACTTGTCCCAGTACTGCGGCTTGTAAATTATCAAATCTTTGCTGAGTTCTCAAAACTTCTTGTTTTATTGATTGAATATCGTGATTCGTCCTTTCTTTCCAAGCATTTATGCTTCCTAAATTATTTAATAGTATTTCCCATTTTTCTCTAACAACTGATTCAGCAATTTCTTCAACCATCTCATAGTTAGGTCTTTCTATGGGCATTTGTGATTCTTGTATAACTGGAAGATTCGGTTGTACAGTGGTTACTGGAACTCGTTCTTCTTTTATATTTTTTGAAGGAGAGGGCGCACTAGGTAATTGTAGTGGAACTCCTTGTCCTGGTCCTCCTGAAGGGGGCAGAGGATTTCCAGATTCTATTGGTTTTTCCGCCTCTTGTTTTATTATTGATTGATCCATAGCCGAAACTATCTGATCATGAGAATAAGATTTGTTTTTTAATTCGCCTATTATTTGTTCATTAGTTAGGCCTTTTTGTTTCATTTGTGAGACTTCATTTATTGGATTTTGTTTTTGATTATTTTTTTGATTTAACATTCTTTGACCTCTTCCTTTCTATTATTTTTTCTACTTCTTCTTCTGTAACATAGTTAAATGGATTCCACATATTAATATATTTTTCTAAAACTTTTAGTTGTTCTTTTCTTGCAAAATTATCTAATTCTTGAACTAAATGTTTTACAGTTTCTTTTATTGTGAAAATTTCATCTTTTAATTCTTTCATTTCTTTATTCAATGAAGAAATATCAAAATTTATTTTTTTATAATGTTCAATCATATTTTGATTCATTACAAACATTCTTTCCCTATTAGTACTATATCTTTCTTCTAATATTCTCAATCTATTGTTTAGTATCATTAAATTCATGCCCTGTTCTGGCTGCTGATTTTGTAAATTGTTTGATTTTGAATCCATTTTAATCGAAAACTATTTTAATTTAAGAATATATTAATTTAACTAATAATAAAAGTTATGTTATCTTGACTGAGTAGTATAATGGCAGAATTTAAAAAAAAGATTAAACCGGGAGAGTATAGCCTTATTGAAGAAGGCCAGACTAGTGTAATGAAAATTAATATGCTCGGAGTTTCATATTCTCCCTCTATCTCTACTAGTAAGGTTTGTATGGCAGATGTTATCAATAAATTAATTGAAGTTCCTACTGTCAATAGGTTAATACTTTCTGCCGAAAAAAATTACCAATATGGGCCTGAACAAGTGTCATTACTGAGGGAAATAGCAAATCTTTATACTTATTTATTAAAACAAAAAAGAATTTTGAGTGGATTGGTAGCAGGTGCATCTCCTGAATATTTTCGAACAAACCCCTCTCAGTTTTCTAATTTACAATATCTTATTAATAATCTTTTAAAAAGTGATCCCGTTGGCGCATATGTAGAAGTAAAAAGATTAATCAGAGAACAAAAAATAAGACTTTCAAAAATTAATTCCGAAGTAGTTGCAAGAGATGAAAAGGCATACTTAAATTTATTAATACAAACTATTGAGATGCTGGATAGAACAAAATTAATTTCTATTACTAAAGATTATGTTGAAGGTCATGAAATAGGAGATAGGGCAATCTATTCAAATTTATTTAGACCATTAATTTCTCCAAATTTCATGTTTACTAGATTGATGTCTGATGTCCCCTTAGATGGCGTTGAATTAGATGCATACAGTCTTGATAGTTTGACTGCTGTAACTATCTTTGAAACTGAAAAAGATATTAAACCCATTTATCATTTAAATCCTCCAGAGTTCAATCTTCGAGAAGATAAATCTGAATTATTAGATTTAGCAAGATCTGTTTTAGCAGAACATAAACCAACTTCTGAAGAATTTGTCGATCCTCAAAAAATGAGAAGAACGTTTTTTAATATAGGGAGGGATTTACTTGTCGAATTAGCAGAACATAAAGGGATGTTTTTACCTTATGATGAAATTACCACTCTTGCAGAAATTTTAGTAAGGTACACTGTAGGTTTTGGACTATTAGAAGTTTTATTGAAAGATAGTAAAATACAAGATATAGTAATTAATGGGCCTATTGGCGAAACTCCAATGTATATTGTTCATCAGGATTTTGGGGAATGCGTTACAAATATTATTCCTAGTAGGGAAGATGGGGAAGGATGGGCAACTAAATTTAGAATGATAAGTGGTCGTCCTCTTGATGAAGCAAATCCAGTTTTAGATACAAATTTAGAAGTCCCCGGAGGTCAAGCAAGAGTTGCAATAATTGGTAGGCCTCTTAATCCATTAGGATATGCATATGCAATAAGGAGACACAGGGAACACCCTTGGACATTACCTCTTTTCATTAATAATGGGATGATTAATTCTTATGCTGCAGGACTTTTGAGTTTCATGATAGATGGAGGTAGAACTATGATTGTTGCTGGAACGAGAAGTAGTGGTAAAACTTCATTACTGGGTTCTTGTTTAGTGGAGATTATGAGGAAATATAGAATTATTACTGTAGAAGATACTTTGGAGTTGCCAGTCAAATCTCTCAGGGAAGAAGGTTTCAATATTCAACCTATGAAAGTTAGGGCAGCACTAGCTACAGGGGGATCAGAGATGTCTGCTGAAGAAGGAATAAGAACTAGTTTAAGATTAGGAGATAGTAGTTTGATTGTTGGTGAGATAAGAAGTACGGAAGCTTTAGCACTATATGAGGCTATGAGGGTTGGTGCTCTTGCAAATGTTGTTGCTGGAACTATACATGGAGGTAGTCCTTATGCTGTTTATGATAGGGTTGTTAATGACCTTGGTGTTCCGCGAACAAGTTTCAAGGCCACAGATTTAATTATAATTGTTAATCCAATAAAAACTCCAGATGGATTAAATAAAATTAGGAGAGTTTTAAGCATAACTGAAGTTAGAAAAAATTGGTCAGATGATCCATTGAAAGAAGATGGATTTGTAGATCTTATGAAATATAATGTTGAAACTGATCAATTGGAACCCACTGATAATTTAATAAATGGAGATTCTGAAATTATAAAAAGTATTGCAAGTACTGTGAAAGAATGGGTTGGGGATTGGGATGCAGTGATGGATAACATTCAATTAAGGGGTAAAATAAAACAAACAATAGTGGATTACTCTAAAAAATTAGAAAGGCCAGATATATTAGAGGCTAAATCTGTTATTTTGTCAAATGATAAATTTCATAAAATTTCCCAGGATGTGTTAAAAAAAGAGGGAGCTTTAAATAGTAAAAAAATCTTTTTCCTATGGGAAGATTGGTTTAAGAAATATATTAACAATTGAGGTGCATTATGGCTATTTCCGAAAAGGAACTACAAAAAATATTAAATAAGTATAAATCTAAATTAGATGCTAATATATCTACTGAAGAAATTAGAGATTATACTCCTAGTTCGGGATTTTCTAAAGAATATGAATCTTTTAAAAAAGAATATATGGCTACAGGAGTTTCAACATATGAAAAACTTTGTAGTTTTGCTGAAAGTATTATAAAAATTACACCTTCTGAACAAGATTCCACTCAACTTGAAGAATCAATAAAATTTACACATCTCAAAATAACTCCTACTAGTGCAGCTAGTTTTTCAATGTTTGTTGCATCGTTATTTATGTTTGTTGCAGTACTTATAGGGGGCATAGGATACTTTGTTTTCAATAATAGTTCTGTATTGATGTTATCTTTCCTTTTTGTAGTGGGCGCACTAGTATCGCTCAAATCACTTACAAAGATCCCCATACGTTTAGCTAATCGTTGGAGGCTTCAAGCAAGTAATCAGATGGTTTTATGTATATTATATATTGTTATTTATATGAGACATACTTCTAACTTAGAAAATGCTCTTAAATTTGCTGCAGACCATATTAGAGCACCCTTATCTTTAGATCTTAGGAAAATATTTTGGGATGTTGAAACTGGAAAATTTTCAACAATGAAAGAATCCTTAGAGTTTTATCTTTCTAAATGGAGGGATTATAATTTAGAATTTGTCAATTCATTTCATTTAATAGAGAGTAGTTTATATGAACCAAATGAAGAAAGAAGGATTGAATTACTTGATAAGAGTTTAAAATTAATATTGGATGGGACATATGAACGTATGTTAAAATATGCACATGATTTGAAAAATCCGATTACTATGTTATATATGCTTGGAGTTATTTTACCAATCTTAGGCCTTGTAATTTTTCCATTAATTGGTAGTTTTATGGGTGGTTTAGTGCAATGGTGGCATTTGGCATTCTTATACAATTTAATTCTCCCTGTAATGGTTTATAGTATGGGAACAAATATACTTAGTCAACGACCTACTGGTTATGGTGCAAATTCAGTAGAAGTAAAATCAAAAAAAGGAACAACTGCTCTTGCTGTTTTTTTACTTATACTTTTCACATTATTAGGTACTTTACCATTTATTTTGCACACTGTTAATCCTGGTTTTGATATGAATTTTATGGGTGAAAAGTTTTTGGATTTTGAATGTTTCAACACAGGTAAGTGTTATGGTCCTTTTGGTTTAGGCGCTGCATTACTTAGCCTTTTTTTACCATTAGGGATTGCAGTAGGAGCAGGCATATATTTCACTTCAAAAACAAAGGATGCTAGAAAAATTCGTAAGGAAATAAAAAAATTAGAATCTGAATTTTCTGTTAGTTTATTCCAGTTAGGTACGCGTATTGGGGATGGAATTCCTACTGAGTCTGCATTCAAAGATGTCGCAGAAAATATGGGAGGTACATCTACAGGAGATTTTTTTAGTAAGATTCATGTAAATTTGACTCAGGGTGGAATGAATCTTAAGGAAGCTATTTTTGATAGTGAAAGGGGTGCAATAATAAATTATAATACTCCTTTGATTGAAAGTTCTATGGAAGTTTTAGTTGAAAGTTCACATAAAGGTCCACAGGTTGTTTCTCGAGCACTAATCAGTATTTCAGATTATATAAGTAAAATTCATAAAATTAATGAAAGATTAAAAGATTTATTGGCAGACATTATTTCCAGTATGAAAGGTCAAATTAAATTTCTTACTCCCATCATTGCTGGAATAGTTGTAGGTATCTCCACGATGATTGTGGGTGTTATCTCTAAATTATCTATAATGACTGAACATACTATGGAGGGTGATCAGACTTTTACTGGAGGTATGGGTGCAATGTCTGAATTATTCAATAAGGTAGATACTATTCCTAGCTATTTTTTTCAGATAATTGTAGGAATATATGTTGTTCAGATTGTTTATCTATTAACAATTCTTTCTAGTGGTATTGAACATGGACCAGACAAAATTAATGAACAATCAGAGGTTGGATCAAATTTAATAAAAAGTACCACTCTTTATTTATTAATCTCCTTAATTGTCATGCTTTTATTTAGTATGTTGGCCTCATCTATTTTACCTACATTTTAACAAGTTTTATAAATTTAAGAAAATATTTCAACATAGAAAATGGGCGAAGTTAATAGTTTTTTAAATAATGCATTCAAACTATTATTTATTTTACTTACTTTGTTTATTTTATATATGATCATAAAAAAAGGAGTTGGATTGTTTGGTATCTAAAAAAGGCGAGATGGCTATGACTATTGCAGGAGTAATAGTACTTATGTTGGCAATGGGTATTTTCATTTATTTTTTTTTGTTTGAATTTGGACCTTTTGCTGAAGATAGTGTTAGCCGTGAAGCTTGCAGAGATAGTGTTTTTTTAAGAGCACAAAGTAAACTGTTAGGAACAACTACTTTCGAAAATCTTGCATGCGAAACTCATGAATTAAAAATAAAAAATTTAAATGAAGAAGGTATAAAATCTGAAATTTCTAATGAAATGTATGATTGTTGGTATCAATTTGCAAAAGGTGAAAGGGATTTTCTAGATGATTGGGATTGGGGAACTGGTAATAATTATTGTTTTATCTGTTCCAGGATTGAATTTAGTGATAAAATTCAAGAGGAAACTCCTCAGATTAGCGGGTTGATGAAATATCTGGCCACAGAGCCACTCCCCTTCAGGGAAGAACAGAGTTTATTTGACTATATTTATGCTGATACTAGTGTGGGACAAATTAGTGAAACTGATAATTATTCTACTACTGAGCCGCTTTATGTTGTATTTTTTGCCGATAAGAGATATGAGTTTGAATCAGATACTTTTGAAACAGTTACTGCGGGAATAGGATGTATTGCTTCCGCCGCCGCCGCATTTTTCACATTTGGTACGACTTTAACTGTTGCAGCGTATACTTGCGGTATTGCTGGAGCCCTTATCTTGGCACATGATGATCTCCATAGGAAAACAGGCTTTGTGTCAGGAATGTATATTGGTCCTGCTAATGAAGTGATGGGGGCTTGTAATCAATGAATAGAAGAGCAGAATTAACTTGGGATCAAATAGGAATTTTTTTACTTGCAATAATCTTATTAGTTATTCTTATTGTAATTACTTGGCAACATAAAGGAACATTAGCAAATTTATTTATTGATTTCAAAACAGTGTTTAGGTTTGGTGGGGGCTAATGAGTTTAACTTTAAAACAAATAATTTCTGCTATTTTGATTGTTGTGTTGGTTGTAGTAGTAGGGTGGTGGGGATCTGATACTCTCACTACCTTAGGCCATAAATTTGAATGGGATCTTTTTATCACACAAGAAGAAATATCTACACAAAAAGATGCCAGGGATATTTTTGAAGATACATTTTTACTACTTTCTCTTTGTGCAGAAGATGAAAGTAATAATTGTTTTTGTACAAAATCTGAAATTGGATATCCTACTGGTTATTCTTTATTGATTGAAAAGAAAGGTATGCATTCATTATTAAAATTAAATACACCTAAACTCGAACTAGTTGAGAGAACACTAGATAGTTCTTTTTGTTTTATTCTCGAACCCTGGAAATCGGCTATTGATTTAAATGTTGGTCAATTAATATTATTGTATGGAACTAATGATCTACATATTGATGAATTCGAAGGTAATTTCGATTCTTCTTTATTGTTTTATAAAGTTTCAGACAATATTTGTATTATCTCTGAATCAGTTGCAAAAGAATATGATTTATTAACTTTAGAATGTTCACAGAAAGATGAATCTTTCGAAGATAAAGATGATGCATTGAGTAGTTTTGATTCTTCTGTGAGAATTTCTTCATTAAATAATTTAATTTCTTTGGTGTCATTAAATCTTGATATAAATAACAATTTAGCAAATTTACTCAAGGGCATAATTTTTATAGAATCTTATGATTCCGGCATATTCATTAATACTAATATTGTATATGATCCTTCTAAATCTGTTTATATGGGGGGAAATAAAAAAGGACTGTCTATGTTAGAATTTAATGGATTTAGGTCAGTTTATGATGCATTAAATGGCTTTGAAGGTGAAGAAATTGTCGATGTGTATGGTTATGATTCGATAGATTGGAATAATGAAAAAATTTCTGCTGTCTTAATCAATGATAATGAGTTTGCAATAGCTTTAGCATATTCTCATTTATTAAATAATTATTCAGGTGAACAAATTTATACAACCCAAGATATATTTGATATTTGGTTAAAATATTATAATGGAAAAAGTATAACTTATTCACAATATCAAGAAAAAATGAATATTTTAAATAATCATAATAATAACTTAGGAGTCACAGATTCATCTGTTTTGGGAGAGAACTCTTCTCCACATATAATATAATATAATGATACCTATAAACGATAATTTTATCACTGTAAATGGGATTAATTTAAGAGATAGCCTTGATAAAAGTAGGGATAAATTAAAGGAACATATTGAAGATAGTATGATAGTCTTACCTCTCTGGATAAGAGTCTTACATTATTTTCCTTTATTCAAAAAATATTATAAATATAAGTTAGAGGAAAATAATACCAAAAAGTTTAAATAATCATTTTTGTAGGTTTGTATTGAGGTGTTATAATGAATAATAAAAAAGGTCAAAGTCTTTCAATGAATACTATTATCATTGCGATCCTGGCAATTCTAGCATTAGTAATAATTGCTGCATTTTTTACGGGCGGAATGACCAATATAGTGGGTAAAATAAAATCAATGTATGGTGCACAACCAATAGATACTCAACAAGCAATTGCTGAATGTAATGGTTTCTGTTCAAATTATGAATTAATAGGATTAGAAGATTATAAGGATAATTTTTGTGGTGAAAAAACTTATGAACTAGATACTGATTTTGATGGAAAGATTGATGTGACTAAGACCTGCAGTCAACTAGGTGTGACATGTAGTGCCATCACAAATGAAGGCGGTTGCTAATAAACTGTCTGAAGGTGTCCTATGAATATTACTTTAGAAACTATCGTTGTGAGTATAATTGCGGTGATAGTTCTTGTTCTTATTATTTTTATTTTTAATGAACAGATTAGTGAGTTTTTTGGAGTATTTGAAAATTTTATGAAAAGTATATTTTCCTTCACTGAGTTAAATGTTACTGGGGCAATGCAGTGAAAGTAAGTATTAAATTAATATTTGGATTGGTTATAGGTCTTGCAGGTTTGTTTTTATCCATTAAAGTTGGGGGTGTGATGTGGGGTATCTTTTTCCAAGATGGATTAGAGCTAACTGAAAGATCAATGGATCAGTTAGATTTATTAATTAAAGATTTATCTAATCTTGAAAAAACCAATACTTTATTTTATTTAGATAAGGGTTATAAACTAGTGAGTTTTGATTCGGGGTTTTCTAAAAAATCAGATGCTATATTAAAACCAACAGGGTGCTCTAATAATGCTTGTCTTGCAGTTTGTTCAACGTCAGGAGGTCAAGAATCTTGTCTTTCTCCACCGTTTTATTCTGTTTTTGAAAATATTTTAGAATTCGACAGCGAACATATTAGTGGTGTGATTTTAACAAAAACTAAAGAGTATATGACCTTGGAACTTGAAAAAAAAGATAGTGTTGTAATCATTCGTGAAATCAAATCAAATCAATAATATTTATATATAGGTAAACTAATTTTTTCTTATGGAAGAGGAGAGGACATATCTTTGGCCAGGATATTTAATTATAACTACATTAGTTTTATTGGCGTTATTTTTTACTATGGCCAAACTTGCCGATGAAACTGCATTTAATCAGAGACATTTAGCAAAAGATATATCTCTGCTTGAAGAAGTCATGTTTATTTCTCCTGGGGCAATTAATTTGAATTATTCTATTTTTCAAAATGAAGACCGATTAGAAATCAAATTTGGTCAAAATTGTTTGGTTGAAGTCAATTTAAAGGATACTCCAGAATTATCTGGTTCAAAAAATTATTGTGCAAATAATAATTATATAGATAAAGATTATATATCTGAAGGAGATTATGATTTTTTAATTTTTAATAAATCTTATAATTCCTTAGTTATTAGAGGAGGTAGAACATATGAATAAGAAAGGATTCATTTTTTTAACTGAAGAACAAATGAATTTGGTTATTTATTCTATTTTGATTTTATTTGTTTTTGGTGTTCTGGTTCTGACAGCATACATGAATACGGATTTGGATGTAGACACAGTGGACTTAGAGAAACATATGCTAATTAGTAATCTTTTTCTTTCTCCTAATTGTTTTAGTTATACTGATAGTATTCGAAGTTATCCAGGAATTATTGATTTAAGAAAATTCGATGAAGTTATTATATCAGAGTGTGTTGATTATCATCATATTAAAAAAGGATTCAAATTAGAATTGATGGATATAGATAGGAATATAATAAAAAGTTTTGAAGTGAATACTGTTGCATCTAGTCAAGGGTTATTATGTGGTCTTGAAAATTCGAATCTTGATTGTTATACTGCTAATAATTATATTTTATATATGAATAATTCAATTTTATCACCTGGTTATTTGAATATTAAGGTGGTGAGTGCTCTTGAATAAAAATGGAACTACTGTCATGTTAAGGACAGTTAATATCCTTTTAATTGGTGTCTTATTGTTGGCATATGTTTTAATTATGAGTCTCGGAGATTTCAAATCGGCAGATGTTGAAGAAAAACTTTTATTGGAAAGAGAGATAGGTTATTCTATTGAAAATTTAAACTTATTAAATTATTTGCGTACACCTATTGAATATGATCTTGATGGGGATGGGATTATTGAATCGACAACTATTGCAGTCTTAACTGAAAAATATTATTTATCTGATAATGATGATCTTGGTGATTTTTTAAGGAAATCAACTTTTGAAATTTTTAAAAATCTCAATTATTGTAATGAGATTAATGATCTTAATTATATTAGGGGTTATAAAATTAGTATAGGCTCTCAACCAAATGAAGAAGGTGATGTGAAACTTATAGAGATTAATTCTGTTTGTACTTATCCAGTTGGACCTGCCTTTGATGATATGTGCTTAGAGGGAAGTATTTTACAACAAAAACTCAAAACTGATTTATATGTTTCTCTTATAAATACAGATATTAGATTCATTGGAGATTGTTTTGAATGGTAGGAAAAAAAGGTTTATTCACATTATATGTGCTCATGTATGCAGTGTTAGGCATAGGAGTATCTATGTTTTTATTTGTAGATTATCATGAAAATATCCGTATTGAATATCTTGGAAATTCTCAATTAGAACTCATAGATGCATATACTCTGGCAGAGAAAGATTTCTTTTTTGTAGATTATTCTTTTAAAAGTGCAAATAGTTTGAGATATTTATTAGAAAGGGGTGGAAGTTCTTCATTAAGTCATAATAAGGATTTCAATCTTTGGAAGGTTGGCAATTTAGAATGTTATCCGACTAAAGAAATGTTAAAAAAAGAATTCAGTGCTTTATTGAATAATTTAACTAATATTAATTATTCATTTACTTATGAAGATAAAGAAAATTCTTTTTTTGTTTTGGCTCATTCTTCAGACAAATTAAATTATGATATTTTAGATAATGGTACTAAAATAGGAACTTATTCAATTTCTCCCGATGTTTATTTTGAAGTAGATTATAATTTTGACGATTTTGTTAATTTTGTTGGTGAAGTTGTTACTGTTATTGATTCATGTGATGGGGATATTTCTTGTTGGGAAACTTCTGCAGAGTTTGAGTGGGAGTTTAAGGAAGATGTCTTCATATTTAGTTCAAAAGAGTATGCTGTTGATTCAATACAGGGTACTGAACAAATAAAGATAAGGGCCGCAGTGGATTTTGATGAATTAAATCCTCTCCAAGGCGAAGTCTTTATATGTAATAACTAATTCCATATTAAAGAGGGGACAAGATTATGTTAAAATTAAATTATGATGAAATTATTGAAAAAATAGTAACTGAAAAGGGCGTCACTAAAGAAGAAGTTGAAAAGAAAATTGTTGAAAAAATTGCAAATTTATCTGATCTTATTAGTAAAGAAGGCGCAGCACATATTATCGCTAATCAGTATGGCATAAAATTGTTTGAAAATTTTGCCCCTAGGGATTATAAAATTTCTGAAATAGCAAAAGGAGTCAATGGAATTAATGTTGCCGGAAAAATTTTAACAGATTTCGAAGTTAGAGAATTTAATACTCCTAAGAGACAAGGAAAATTGGGATTTTGCTCGATTGGAGATGAGAGCGGCGTGATTAGATTAGTTATATGGGATGAAAAAATTATTGATAATTTAAAAGTTAATGCAAAAAAAGATTCTATATTAAAAATTAATGATGCATATTCTAGGGATAATAATGGTTACCTTGAAATACATCTTGGTTCAAGGGGAAAGGCAGTATTAAATCCAGAGGGATTAGTGATAGGTGAAGTAAAGCAAGTTTCTGCAGAGGTTGGTTATTCTAAAAAAAATATAATAGAACTAAAGGCTGATGATCGTGCAGAGATATATGGGACTATTGTTCAAGTATATGAACCTAGATACTATGATGCTTGTGAAAAATGTGGAAAAAAGGTGCTTGAACAAGAAGGTGTTCAGTCTTGTAAAGATCATGGAACTGTTGTTGCTAAAAAATCACCAGTTTTCAATTTTTTCTTTGATGATGCTTCTGCGAATATTAGGGTTGTTTGTTTTGCACAACTTGCCGAAGAAGTACTTGGCAAGTCTGGAAATGAATTATCCGTTTTAAAACCTGAAGAAGTGGAATTATATACTAAAAAATTATTAGGTAAACAGATGGTTATACAAGGAAGGGTTAATAAAAATATTAATTTTGATAGATTAGAATTTGTTGCAAATTCAGTTAAGGGGGCTGATCCTGTAGAAGTTTTAGAATCTTTGAAATAATGATGTATAAAACACACTTAGCATTTGCAGTGCTTGTTTCATTAATTATTTTTAAATTTTTTTCTATTGAAAATAAGATTATATTTGCAGGAGTGTTATATTTTGCTAGTCTTGTTCCAGACTTAGATATTCCAAAAAGTTGGATAAGTAAAAAAACAAAAGTGTTTTCCTGGATATTTAGGCTTTTTTTCAGACATAGGGGCATCTTACATAGTGTTTATCCAGCATTCATAGTTTTTTTCTTATTATCTAGTGTTGATCAGAAAGTTCTTGCTGTCGCATTTTTATTAGGATATCTTTCTCATCTGTTTAGTGATGCTATGACTATTAAGGGAGTCAGATTGTTTCATCCCCTTCTACGAATGAGATTTGCAGGGATTGTAAAAACAGGAGGATTAATGGAGAGGTTGTTTTTTTTAGGATTAATTCTTCTCAATATCTTGTTAATTGTATGATTGCCATTTTGTCATGATCTACGGAATTATTTATAAATTCATTTTTATTTACTTATTTATTCCTTTTTGAAATAAGAAGCGAAAAGCAAAGGAGATGAACATACATGAATAAACCAATAAATAAATATAAATCTGGTTCTATAGAATGCTCAATTTGGGCTAATGAAAGAGAAATAGATGGAAAAAAAGTTGAATTTAATACTGTCACGCTGAAGAAAAGTTGGAAAGATGGCGATGTTTGGAGAGACCAACAAATAAATTTAAGGCGTGCAGACATACTTCGTGCAATATTAGTTTTAGAAAAGGCACAAGAATCTTTATTTTTAGAAATGGGAGATAATTAACATGAAAGAAATTGTAGAAAAAGATAATGAAACTATAACTGAAGTTGAATCTCCTTTAAAAAAAGTTGAAAAGAAGGCAGTTGTTAAGAAAGGGAGCGATAAGATGACTATTGAAGATTTACCTGGAGTGGGTAGTGCCACTGCAGAAAAGTTGAAAGAAGTTGGTTATGATGATCTTATGAGTATTGCAGTTGCTAGTCCCTCAGAATTAACTGAAAGTTCAGGGATGGGAGATAATGTTGCTAAACGAATTATTCAAGTGGCACGAAAAAATCTTGATATAGGTTTTGAATCAGGTGAAGAGTTATTGAAGAAAAGGGCACTTGTAACGAGAGTCTCAACAAATAGTGAAAATTTTAATGAATTGCTCGGTGGAGGAATTGAGACTGGTTCGATAACTGAATGTTATGGTGCCTATGGTTCAGGTAAAACTGCCTTAGCACACCAGTTAGTTTGTTCGACACAAACTGAATTAGGGGATGATCCTACTTTAGATCCAATAGTAGTATGGATCGATACCGAAGGAACTCTACGTCCGGAAAGGGTTGAACAAATTTCAAAAGCAATGGGTCTTGATCCAATGAGGTCATTGAAAAATATTAGGGCAGTTAGGGCATTTAATAGTGATCATCAGATGTTACTTGCTGAAAAAGTTGAAGATTTAATAAAAAAGGATGGCTTGAATGTTAAATTAGTAATAGTAGATTCATTAATGAGTCATTTTAGGAGTGAGTTTATCGGAAGAGGAACTCTTGCAGATAGACAACAAAAATTAAATAAGCACATGCACGTATTGTTGAAATTATCCCAAAATCATAATATTGCAGTGTATATTACTAACCAGGTGATGTCAAAACCAGATACTTTTTTTGGAGATCCTACTGTTGCAATAGGAGGTCATATTGTAGCACATGCATCTACAACGAGAGTGTATCTTAGGAGAGGTAAAAAGGGTTCAAGGGTTGCTAAGCTTGTAGATAGTCCATGTCTTCCAGATGGCGAATGTATGTTTTTTGTTACGGATGCAGGTATCAGGGATGATGCCTAAATCTATTCAAATTCATTATTGAAAAGATTTATAAAGGATTTCTATATCATTTGTTTTAAAATGGTTAAGAAAGAATCAATCTGTACTTCCTGCAAAAGGAAAGTTATGAATTTCAATGGCTCAGTAAAATTTAATTGTCCTAATTGTGGAAAAGAAGAGATAATTAGATGTAAAGATTGTAGAGCAAATGTAATAAAATATATTTGTCCTTCATGTAAATTTGAGGGCCCTAATTAAAGATGGCATATGTTATTATAACTTTAAAAGTAATGCCTAGTACTCCTGAAATTAATTTGGAAGAATTAGAATCAAAAGTTAAATTATCCTTATCTGAATTTTTAAAAAAAGAAAATATTGAAACCAAAAGTGAAATAAAACCTGTTGCATTCGGTTTAAATTCATTAGATCTTACTTTTGCAATGGATGAAAATTTAGGTTCTGCAGATCCATTTGCTGAATTAGTTTCTGAATTTGAAGAAGTTGCTTCTGCAGAAGTTACTGAAGCAAGAAGGGCATTAGGTTAGATAATATACATTAATATATTTCCAAATATTAAACTTATTATAACTGCTAAGAGTATTGCAGGTAAAAAGGGTAATCCATCTTTAATAGTTACTTTTTTTATATTATTTTTAATTAATTTCTCAATTTCTTTATTTGTTATTCCATTTACATTAGGAGTATAGATTATTTTATCTTTATTCTTTATTCTCTTTACTACCCAATCTCCTTCTCGTAGTTGATTCACCTTTAATATTTTATACATACTAATCTTTTCTATTACACTAATAATTATCCATAAATAAAATAAAATCAAAGGTAATGTTGCAAATATCACTGGAATTAATGTGGTTTTTAATAATAAAAGGAATAGTATGTAAGTCATAACTGAAAAAATGATGATACTTTTATTTACCAAGGTTATTTTTTTATTTTTTATTTTTTTATTAAATTCCTTTTTGAATTTATTTTTATTTTTAATTGCTAAAACTATGCTGGCAATTAAACTATAGATGGCACCAACTATTAATATGTTTAATAATATGATTATTAAAAATGGGAGATTTAATTCCGGATTAAAAATGGAAGATAATTCCGTGGGATATTTTGGAAAAATTGCCCCAAGCCCCATTAATATCTTTGCATCTCCTCCTCCCCATTGTTTGGTATAATACATCAAATTGCCAATAATAAAGAATATACTAAATCCCTTTATGCTGGTTATGATTATGTTTGGATCGTTATTTATTAGGGAGTTAATTAATTGAAAACTAATCGCAATTATTATTAAACTAAAACTTAACCAATTAGGTACTTCTCTTATCTTTATATCTGTGAGTGACGCCACTATTAACCAGATCAGTGTTAAGATTATTAATAATTCTATTATCATTGTTCAATATTAATTTTTTGTTTTTATAAATTTTTTCAGATGAAATTCATTGATTTTGCAACAAATAATGCATACAGTACTAGTAATACTACTCCATGCGTTTTGGTTATTTTTTTATTCTTCATTAAATATATAAAAGCTAATGTTGAAATTATCATAATTGGTGCTGCCCACATTATCAATCCTGTAGGGATGGTTAATGGCATAAATAATGAAGGAATCCCCATAACAATTAATGAATTAAATATATTGGAACCCAGTATGTTCCCCATTGCCATATCTGCCTTTCCCTTTCTTGCTGCAGCCACACTAACTGATAACTCAGGTAAGGAAGTTCCTAAGGATACTACTAGTATTGCGATGATTTCTTTTCCTATGTTTAATATTTCTGACATGATAATTACTGATTCAATAGTATATTTTGCCCCAATGTAAATGAATAATGAGCTTATTACAAGAGATGCACCAATTTTCCAATTGAATTTTCTTTTCTTTTCTTTGGGTATCTCTATTTTTTGTTTTCTTTTTATCTTCAATGTGTAAGTTACATAAATAAGGTAAAATAAAATTAAAATTATTGCTTCAAATAATTCAAACTTTCCATCCATTGCTGATGCAGTTAATAGGAGTGCTGAACCTAATAATGTGGGTATGTCTGCTTTTGTAAATTTATAATGAATAATTAGTTTCTTAGAAAATATTGCTGCTACTCCAACTACTAATAAAATATTTGTTATATTTGATCCCATTACGTTTCCAATTACTATTTCTGAAGAATTTTTAAAAACCGCAAAGAGTGATGAAATTAATTCTGGTAGTGAAGTTCCAATAGAAACTATTACTACTCCAACTACAAATGATGAAATTCCTAAATGTAATCCTATTTTCTCTGCAGCATAAGTAAAACTATCTGATGCTTTAATTAATACAACCATACTAATTAAAAATATTATTGCCCAGAGTAATAGGTTTAACATATAGTTAACTATCATTTTATTATTTAAAATACTTTCTTTATTTTTAATAGAAAACTTTTTATATCTTATTTTGTTTTAAATTGTATGAATCGACGAGCTACAACTTCTGGACTAGTATTGACTCTTGCATTTTTATTATTAGTATATGTAATATTATTGGCACCTTGCGAAAAATGTGACTTAATTGGAGTAGGGTGTGATAGTTGTTCTAATTATGGTGGCGAAGTGATTTTATCAGAATCATTCGGAATTTTA
The DNA here is from genome assembly GCA_018652475.1 of archaeon. GTDB lineage: Archaea > Nanobdellota > Nanobdellia > SCGC-AAA011-G17 > PNOQ01 > JABHIB01. The sequence continues at coordinate 17,427 of JABICB010000013.1, read as the reverse complement.
TTACCTGAGGCTGAAGATTCTTCAATTCATGAATTTATGAATACAAATCTTTTTTTCAAATCTTCTCCGGAAATTAGAGTACTATCTAATCAGATACTTTTAAAGAATAGTTTATTTGGTAAGAAAGATCAGACTTTAAATTTTAATTTAGTTGATTTAGATAATATCGAAAGGAGTTTATTGTCTTTTGCAGTAATAGATTCAAAGGGAATTTTCAAAGTTAAATTAAATGATCATGAGATCTATGCTAGTGAACTAACTCAGGGCATTAAAGTAGTGGTTCTTCCTGTTGATTATTTACAAGAAGAAAATGAATTGAAATTATCTGTAGATTTTTCAGGTATTTCTTTTTGGTCGAAAAATAATTGCGAATTAATGGATATTTCATTAAAAAATGAATATGAAGTAGTCTACTCTGGAGATGTTTCAGAATTCGAGGTTTCTTTTTTAGAAAAAGAGTCAATATCTTCTTCTAGTTTATCTTTCGCTTCTTATTGTAATGTTGCAGAAGATGTAAATATTTTGAAAATTTACTTGAATAATGAAAATATTCTTTTTGAAAATTTGCCTTGTTCTTTACAAAATAGAGTAATTGAAATCGATTCTTCTTTGTTAAATGCTGGAATAAATTCTCTGAAGTTTACTATTGATGGGGGAGATTACTCATTTAATAATATTAAATTAATTAATAGATTGGATATACCTACTTTTCCTACTCGAGATTTCAATATAAATTTAGTCGATAGTTCAATTGTTTATATGGATGTGGCTTCTAATGAAGTTGGACATCTTGCTGAAATATATATTAATAATGTAAAAATTGATTTAGAAAGTGAAACTAATATATTTAATTTAGATATAACCGAATATGTGTTTGATGGAGATAATACAATTAAGATTATTCCTTTGGTTATTTTTGATATAGAAACGCTTAAAATAACTTTAATTTAATTTAGATACAATGACTGAAGAAAAAAGAGAGGTTTTATTAGAGGGAGAAGGGGAAGAGGAAACTTCTGCGGAAGAAGAGAAAGAGGAAACTTCTGCGGAAGAAGAGAAAGAGGAAACTCCTGAAGATAAACCCTCAAAACCTAAGAAAAAATTTAAATTCTCTAAATTTTCTTTTGCAATATTATTTGGCAAATTAATGAAATTTATAATGATTATAGTAATTCTCGGTTTAATATTTTTTGTTGGAATGTTCATTTTTAATGTTTGGAGTTCTGGTGCAGGTTCAACAATGACAGAAGAAGGACTTGTAGCACTAGATGGTGTTGGGGCTCCGATTGAATCAGGATTATTCAATTTTTGGAAAATATTTAAAAATCCTTCTGAAATAGGAAATACTTTTGCATGGGGTTCTGAAGTTATTGAAAATGAAGAGTATGATTTTTTAGGAGTTAATATAATTAGTTTTATTGAAACTAAAGACAAATTCCTATCTAACGAACCTATCCAGGCAAGGGGAATAGTAGACGGTGCTGGTTTATTGGATGAAGGGATGGAAATAAGATTTCTTTGCGAGTTGGGGGATTATAATGGGCCAATAGAAATTTATCCTGAAAGTTATACTATTTATGGGAAAGGAGTAACAAGAAGGCAAGAGATTAGTTGTATATTTCCAGAAGGATTAAGTACTACTAAAAATGAACATTCTGAAACGGCCAAATTAAAGGCAGAATATGATTTTAAAACCGAATCTTTTTACAGGGTTTATTTTATGGACCATAACTTACTAGAATCTTTTCTAATTATGGGTGAAGATCCCTTTATGAATAATCGAATTCAAGTTACTAATGAATTATTAATAAAACCTCAAAATGTTATGGTTTCTCAAGTGACTGAGGGTCCGATTGATCTGAAATTAAGTAGTGAAACAAGTCAACCATTTTCACAAGAGAGTGATTTCGTTTTATTTAATGTTGAACTTATTACTAAGGATTTTGGCAATTTGAAGCGTGTTAAAGATTTAAAACTTTATGTTCCTTCGGCTATAGAATTTAGTAATGATGTAAGGCTATGTGATTTTGAAGATACTGGTGATTATTATGAAGGATTCAAAGTATACAAGATTACTAATCATTCTTTAAATAATAAAATAAATATGGATTGTGCAAATAGTAATTATTATGCTCTAGATGCAGATTGTATTGAAGAATTTAGGGATATAGAACTTCAATGTAGTTTTAAAGTTCTTGATCTTCCAGAAGGTAATGATTTCTTTTTTAGTTTAATTAGGGCAGAAGTTGATTATGTTTATGAAATTGAAAAGAAAGAAGTTATTACAGTTATAAGAAATGAAATGGGTGATGTATGTGATGATTTCGAAATTAATGAGGAGTGTTTATCTGCAGAAGGATGTATGCCTCTTTATTCTAGTAGTGGGGATTTCGTTTCATGTAAGTCTTGTTCTTTTTCTTCAACAAGTTGTGAAGATTATAGTGCTGAAGAAGAATGTGTATCGGACCTTTGTAATTTTGGTCCTTGTGTTTATGTAGATGGTTCTTGTTTCGATTATTAATTTAGAAAGATTTTTATATATTTTAATATAATATTTAATTAAAATGAGGTATTTATCAATTTTATCTATCATATTGGTGGCGATTTTCGTGTCTTCATGTATGGGTGGTCCGGGTCAAGAAACTAATATTGGCGGAATAGATATGAAATTTTTAGAAAATCAACCAACAAATTTAATTAGGGAAGATGCAAATTTTCTTGTAGGTGTTGAGTTGACTAATAATATTCCTAAATATCTCGATGGAAGTCTTTGTATTTACGATACTCCTGCAAATAGCTTTGGAGGAATTCAAGAACCAGAGTGTACTCTCCTTCATCTTTCTCCTGCAGAAATAGTTAATGATCAAAAGTATCCCGACACACAATTAATACAATTTCCAGTTTCTGGAAATTCTTATACCTATGGGAATCTTGCAATGGGTGTAAGTACAACTAATATTAATGCTAAATTGACATATGATTTGAAAACTATTTCTAGGGCAGAGCTTTGTCTAAAGAGAGATCCTTCAGTGAACATAGATGGTTGTAGTGCGAGTTCTGTTCTTGCCGGGAATGATATACTTGCAGATTTTGCTCCAGTCGGTATAGAGATGATAGAATATAATATTGTTCCGGAAGGAAATAATAATAGGTTATATCTCGATATTCATTTAAAAAAAGCACAAGAAGGAGAAGTTATTTCAGAAGATAACGGACATAAAGTAAATTTAGATATAAATTTAATTGGTACCCCTTCTACTTTTGATTGTTATCCTTCCTCTACAGAGGGAATAGAATTAATTGATAATAGCAGGGTGGTGAGGTGTGATGGGAGGGTATCATTAGGGAGGCAGGATTTTTATTATGATTCTCTTGCTATTTCTCTTGATTATACATATTCAACAACAATCAGTACTGGGGCGATACCTTTAAAAAGAAAAAATGAGAAAATATAATAAAATGGAGGCAAGAGTATGAAATCTAAATTATTTTTAATTATATCAGTGGGATTATTGTTATTTATGTCAGGGTGTGGAACAGAGGAATTGATTTCCCAGGGTCCGTTCAAGGGAGGAAGTGAGGGATTAGTATTGTCTTTTATTGAAGGTGCACCATATACATCATTTTCACAAGGAGAGATTGTTTCCTTTAAGACCTTATTATCAAATAAGGGAGAATTTGATATTTCTGCTGGCCAAGCAAAAGTTAAATTATTTGGTTTTTCTGAAGATGCATGGCCTGCATTAAATACAAATTTTGTTTCTAATACTTTGGATTTAATGGGAATTGATCAAACTCTCGAAACCGGTGGAGAAAATATAATTTCTCTTGGAGAAGGTAGTTATGTTAAACAAATTTATGGGTCATATGAACAACCCATTTATGCTAGATTATGTTATCCTTACGAAACTAAATTATTTTCTAATGTTTGTATGAGTTCAAATAAGATTAAACAAACTGGAGTTGAAATTTGCGATATTTCTGGCGAAAAATTAATATCTGGCGCAGTATCTTCTGGACCGATACAAGTTATATCTTTAACAGAAAGTTACCTTAGTAGTACTGGAATTAGATTTGCATTTGTTATAGAAAATAAAGAAGGTGGCAAGGTTTATTCAATAGATAGAGATTGTGAATCATTTGGGTTAATGGATGAAGGCAAGATTAAGGTTGAAGTTATTCCTTCTGATGTTGTTTGTCATTTCACTACGGGTCAATCTAATATTGGAGAAGTTTCATTAAAAGAAGGTTCTAAAACTTTGATTTGTGATAAATCTATAATTTCTACAGATTCATATAGTGATGTTATTGAATTAAAGATTAGTTACAAGTATGAAACTGAAATTTCAACAATTATGAATGTGATTGGAGAATAATTACATTTCTTTTTTTATTTTTTTAATATCTCCTTCCCATCCGGGAATTAATTTTCTATTGTAAATCATTGCAGCTGGATGAAATAAGGGAATTAATTTTATTTTTATACCTTTGAAAAAAATATGAATAGGTATACCATGTATTTCTGTTATATTTTTTTGGTGTTTCATTTTTTTTATATCTCCTTCTGCTAAAAAGAATTTAGTTGAATAGTTTCCTAATGAACAAACTATTTTGGGTTGCATTTCTTTTATTTGTTTAATTAAATATGGTGTGTGTAATTCTATTTCTTCTTTAGTGGGATCCCTATTATTCGGAGGCCTACATTTCAGAATATTAGTTATGTATATATCAGTTGGGCATAGGTTAGTTTGATTTAGAAGTTTATCTAGATTTTTTCCTGCTGCTCCTACAAAAGGTAATCCTTGTTCATCTTCGTTTTTTCCTGGTGCTTCTCCAACGAAAAGAATATCTGATTTATTATTTCCTTTTCCAAATACTATATTTGTGCAATTTTTATAAATTTCTGTTTGTTTAATCAAATCTAATTCATTCATAATATCAAGGGATGTTAGAAATTTAAAATACTATTTATTTGTTTTTTTTGCTATTCTTCTATATTTTCCAAACTTATCATCTGCAGAGTATTTAGCAGGTTTTGGATTTTCGGTTTTTTTTCTGCAAACTTTGCAAGTATTCAATAAAGTATATCTTTTGCAAGATTCACATCTAAATATTTTTGGACGCATTTTATTTTTTTATTTGTTTGAATTCACAAGTTCCCTTTATTTCTTTAATATTTTTTGCTATTTCTTCGTGTGCGTTTTCTAGAAGGCTTTCTGCAGTCTTATAATCTGATGCAGTTACTGTTATTTTGTAGTTAGGTGCACCCATATAGGTTATTTTTATTGTTCCTTTTTGTGCGTCCTTTAAGATTTTCTTAATTAGTTCTGCACCATTTTCTGCTAAACTAGATATTGTAAACTCTCCTAACACTATTACTTCTTTTGGTTTTATTTTTTCAAGAACTGTTTTTAATAATACTTCAGATACTTTTTTCTTAATTTTTAATTCTTTTATTTGTTCTGGATCTAATACAAAATTTTGAAATGCATTGTTTATTGTTCCGTATTTTTCTTTTAATTCATATCCTGCTTCTTTGTACATTTCAGCAAGATCTACTTTTAATTCTTTTCCAACTAATTCTAATAATTTTTCTGCTTTTTGTTCTTGTTTGAATTCAGAAGTTTTATTCAATCTTTGCATTTTATTTACTCTACGTAAAGATAAATCAACATGATTGGTATTAGGCCTTACTTTTAGAACTTTACAAACTACCTTTTTTCCAACATTTACATAGTCACCAATTGTTCGTATTCTTCCTGGTGCTATTTCTGAAATATGCATCATTCCTTCAACATTTTCATATTCATCTAATGTTAAAAATACTGAATGATATGATACTTTTTTAACTGAACAAAGAACTATTTCACTATCTTCTGGCATACCTTTCTTTAGGTAAAACATCTATTCTAAAACCTCCAGGATAGTAGCAGTTATTTTTGCTTTTCCCCCTGTTGGGGTTGCTAATATTTTTTCACAAACTAAACATTTTATTTCATGCGTTGCTTTATCAAATATTATTTGTTCGTTTTTACATCCTGGACATCTAATTTTTATGAATTTACTTTTTGGTTCTGACATTTTTACTCCAATACCACCTTTTTTGCACGTGGATTTTGTCTTATTTGTGACTTATTACATTCCTTACATGTAATCTTAAGTGCTTCCTTTTTGCTAGTTTTTACACCATATCTCTTCCATGATGTAATTGCACCTTTTGAATATTTACCCAGGTTTCCGTATCCTACTCCCTCTCCTCTCTTTTTAGCTCTAGCAACTGATCCTTTTTTTAGAGTTCCCCTTTTACCTGTTGTTTTATTCATACCTACTTTATGTTCGGTGTGCTTGTTACACTTTGGACAAAAAGTTCTTCTTACTTTCTTTATTTTCATTTTAATTCCTCAACGTGGTTAGCTGTTGATAGGAGGTTTACTATCTCTATTGGAAGAGTTGTTTCATCTCCTGCTTCGAATGGACCATGCGTTTTAAGATCTGTGCCAATAAAACTAGGCATTGCTTTTAAAATCTTAACTTTCTTTGTTTTTTTAGGCATGACTTCGGTTTTTAAGTGTTTTGGTTGATCTTCTTCTTTTTCTTTATGTTTTTTTGTTCCATTAATAATGCCGTTCAATAGTTCGTTTCTTGAATTATCTAATATTTTTTTAATATTATCATAGAATTCTATTTCTGCATCAATCATTATAGTCGAATCATTTAATTCGTGCTCTGATTTTGAATTTATTAATGCCAAGTGAATAATTTTATTTTCTCTTTTTTCATATAATTCTTTTAATATTTTGTATATGTTATCTATTTGTTTTCTAGTCTTCTGGACTTCTATGGTAGTAAATATACTTTGTTTTTTTTGTTGAGATTCTAATATGTCTTTTTTTTCTTTAAGATAATTTATAATTTTATCATAAAAATCCTGATCTATCTCTTGTAATTCTGTTTTACTTTTTTCTTTTCTTAACATATCATACAATGTTTCGTATGTTATTACGTTGGTTTCTCCATCCATATCAGAGTTAGAATTATTTTGTATTTATTAAATTTTGTATGGCATAATGGAAAGGTTTTTAATTTCTCGAAATAAAATGTAGTTATGAAATGTCATATTTACTTATTTAGGCATGGTGAAACCCATTATAATGCAAGTAAGAAGTTTACTGGGTGGAAAGATTCTAAGTTGAATCCACAAGGTATAAAAGATGCTAAAAATGTTGCCAAAAGATTGAAAAGTGTTACTTTTTCTATTGCATATCATACTAGCCTGAGTAGGTCTAAGGATACTTTAAAGGAAGTTTTGAAATTTCATCCTGAATGTGGAGCGAATGTGATGGATAATCGTATGATTGAAAGGTCTTATGGTGATTTACAAGGATTCAGTCATAAAAGTGTGATTTCTAAAGTTGGACAAAAACAATTTGATATTTGGCATAGGTCTTATTCTGTTGCCCCTCCTAATGGTGAAAGTGTGAAGATGGTTGAGAAGAGAGTTAATTCGTTTATTAAAGATTTGATTAAATATGTAAAAAAAGAAAAAGTAAATGTTGCTATCTCTGCACATGGAAATTCAATGAGGCCTTTTCGTAAATATTTTGAAAAATTAACAATAAAAGAAATGATGGCTTTAGAAAATCCCTGGGATGATTATTTTGAGTATGTGGTTGATTGTTAAATTAATGTATGAATTTAAATTTCCTATGCTACTAAATAATTTATTTTGGTTTTTTTTGCCTAACTTTCAAATTTATGTGCTATTAAATCTCAATTTCTAAGAAATCCTTGGCAGCCAGAGTTTTTGGAAATATTTTTTTTGTTTCTTTTATTAATTCAGAAGTATGCTTATATCTCTGTCCAAAATGAGTTAGTATTAATTGATTAACTTTCCCTTGTTTTGCTATTCTTGCAGCATCTTCATTTGTTAAATGATAATACTGTTTTGCTTTATTTTTCAAATCTTTTCTGAATGTCGATTCACAAACTAATATATCTGATTTTTTTATTAAATTAGCAAATTCTTTTGAATATCGAGTATCACCCAATATTGAAATCTTTTTCCCCTTTGTAATTTTAGCAATATTTTTTGTGGTGATTTTTTTATTCTTGAATTTTATTGTTTTTCCTTCTTTTAGTTTTTTTAATAGTGAAATATTTTTCAGTTCTAACTTTTTTAATTTCTTCTTATCTAGATTTATTTTATCTTTTTCTATGAATGAGTATCCGATTGCAGGACAATTATGATCTAGTTTTATTGAATTAATGAGGTATTTTTCTTCATTGAGAAATTCTTGTGTTTTTTTAATTTCTTTAATTTTAATTTTAATATTTGTCGGAAATATCTTCAAAATTTGTTTTATATTTTTCTTTGTTCTTTTTGGTCCATATATCTCTAATTCTTTATTATATTCTTGTGCTGAAAGCGTTTGTAATAATCCTGGTAACCCTAATACATGATCCCCATGCCAATGGGTAATTAATATTTTTGTTATCTTTGTTGGGCTTATTTTTGCTAACCTCATTTGTCTCTGTGTTCCTTCTCCACAGTCTATAAGAATCAATTCATTTTCATATTTTAGAACTGCAGCACTAGTGTTCCGATCTTTAGTAGGAATCATTGCAGAGGTTCCAAGGAAGGTTAATTTCATATATTGAACTTGACAAAACCTTTTTAAATAATTTTTGTTTTTATTAGTGTATGAAAATCATTAAAATTGAAGGAATATTTGTGGGAGAGCATGTTGTTGCAGATTTATGTAATCTTGCTAAGAAATTATATGATAAGGGAAGATTTGGAGAAATAAAAAAAGATAAGATAAAATATAGTCTTCTTGAAGCATTATTTCTTCTGGATACGGGAAAGTTGAATATAGTTAGTTCTACAAATAAAGAGTTTAATTTTGATAGTTTTTTGAAAAAAATAAAAAAATCTGAACTCAACTTTTGGTCTAAGTATTGTGTTTATAAGGATTTGAGAATTAGGGGATATATTGTTAAAACTGCTTTAAAGTTTGGTGCAGATTTCAGAGTGTATGATAGGGGAGTTAAGCCTGGACAAGGTCATGCTACTTGGATAGTGTATCCAGTTTATGAGAGTGATGTCATGACTTGGTATGATTTTGCTGCAAAAAATAGGGTGGCGCATAGCACTAAGAAAAAATTACTTCTTGGAATAGTTGATAATGAAGAAGATGTAACATATTATGAAGTAGGTTGGATTAAACCATAAAGTTTTTATAATTAGTAAGGATTCCTTTCTTATGAGTAATGATGTTTTTTCAGCTTTGAGCTTTGTAAAAAGAGAAGGGCCTGTTTTACCCGGTCAACTTGCTAAAGAGTTGAATACTAATATTCTCTTAGCTAGTGCTATTCTTTCAGAGTTAGTTGAAAAAAAACAAGTATTGATTACTAAGGTCAAAAAAGGAGGATCTCCTTTATATTTTATTAGGGGCCAAGAAGAAAAATTACAACAATTATCTGTTTTTTTGGGTGTTATTGAAAAGGAAGTTTATGAAAAATTAAAATCTGATATAATTATTCGTGATAAATTCGAAAATGCAGATAATCGAGTCGCACTACGGAGGGAATTAAAAGATTTTGCAATTCCCTTAAATGTTAAATTAGGTAATGAATATGAATTATTTTGGAAATGGTATCTTGCAGATAATGAACTCGCAAAAGAGAAAATAAAAGAGTCTCTTTCTCCTACTGGAACTTCTGAAGAAGTAAAAGAACCTGAAAAACCGGTAACTCCAATTCAACAGAAAGAAGAAAAACCATTAGCACCACCTGAACAGAAAGAAGAAATAGCAAAGGAAAGGGATATTCAACCTATTGAAGAAGTAAAAACTAATACTGGAGTGAAGGAAATAGATTCTTATTTTTCTGAAAATAAAATGTATGTTATTTCTAAGGATGTTGTTAGAAAAGAAAGAGAATTAAATTTTGTAGTAGACCTTCCTTCGAATATAGGGAGGCTTAGATATTTTGTAAAATTTAAGGCTAAAAAGAATATTAATGATGCTGATTTAATTTCTGCTTCAGATGAAGCAAGATCAAAGAAACTTCCAGTCTTATTCTTGAGTAATGGTGACTTAACAAAAAAAGCTCAAAAGTATCTAAATGATAATGTTTCTGGTCAACTTGTTTTTAGAAATATTTAATAAGTGGACCAGTTCATGAATATTATGAAAAAATATTTATTTGTCTTTGGAAGAAATCCTGATGTATCTTTAGCAGAAGCTATATCTTATTTTGTTGCCAGAAATTTGATTTATAAAATTGAGCTTGTTGTTGAAGAACTTGCAATAATTTCATTAGATGAAACTTTTTTTAAGGGAAAGAAAATAATATCTCAATTAGGTGGAACTGTAAAAATTGGAGAAATTCTTTCTGAAGGGGACTATTCTGATCTAATCCCTTATATGGGCAGTTCTTCTAAAATAAAATATGCTGTTAGTTCATATGGTAATCCTGAGTATACTTTAGAATTTGAAGATTATCTGAAAAGCTGGTTTAAATCTGAAAGAATAAAAGCACAAAAGAAGAAAGGGAATTTAGATAGATTAATGCCAAAAGATATTTCTTCTGATTTAATAGAATATTTGGTGTTTGGAAAGCATATTGCTAGATCCGTTGCAGTGTCAAAACCTGCAAAATATAAACAAAGGGATTTGAAACGTCCAGAAAATGATTTTTTAAAAAATACTTCAATCAGGCTTTCAAAAATGTTAATTAATTTATCACAAGTAAAAAAGAAAGAATTATTGTTGGATCCATTTGCAGGAACTGGAGTTATTTTACAGGAGGCAATGTTATCAAAGATTAATGTTATAGGGGTAGATATTGATAATAAAACAGTTCATTCAGCAATAAAAAATTGTGGTTGGATAAAAAAAGAATATAATTTAAAGACCAATTTCAAACTTATTCATGATGATTCTTCAAATTTAGCTAAATATATAGAATCTAATTCTATAGATGCTGTGGCTACTGAACCTTATATGGGCCCATACCTTGAAAATATGATTACTCATAATGCAGCACTAATTACTTCGAAAAAATTAGAAAAAATGTATTTTTCAGTTCTTAGTGCAATTTCGAAAGTTTTGAAAAGGAATGCAAAGGTAGTAATTATTGTTCCAAATTTCAGAACTAAAAAAGATGGAAGAGTGACTTTCAATTTTAATGCATTATTAGATAAACTTAATTTTGAAATAATTAATTTAGATAAATCAGTTAAATTTCCATTAGTTTATGCAGATAGTGATAGTAAAATTGAGCGTCAAATTTATGTCATTAGTAAAAAATAGTGATTATTATTATTAAGGGCAGGTTTATATATATTTTTTAACTTATTATTTTTATGATTTCAGTCAATATGTTGTCTAATTATCTGTATTGTCCTAGAAAATTATATTTACAATATGTTCTAAAACTTGCTAGGCCGCCCAAGGATGTCTTAATCAAAGGAAGAGTAAGGCATAAGGTATTCGATGTTATTAATGAGTTGGATAAAGATATCATTAAGGGAATAAAAAGTTTTACTCCTTATGAGGATTTAGTTATGATATTTAGGAGAGAATACTCGAGAGTAGTTAGGGAAGTTATTGATCAAATGAAATTAGAACTTCTTGAAGTTGGCGTAGAATCTACTACTATTTTTCATAAATTATGGATTATTTTTTTGAAAGAGGCTCAAGACCGAGCACAATATGTTTATGACTTTATGATTCATGAAAAGGTATATGGGGATAGTCTATGGAGGAGGTTAACGCCAAAGATTTTAACTGAAGTTTCTATTGAATCTAATGAACTTGGATTAAAAGGAATTGTGGATAGAATTGAGATTCATGGTGAAAATTATATCCCTATTGAGATAAAGACTGGCAAGATGCCTTCTGATGGAGTTTGGCCAGGGGATAGGATTCAACTTGAGGCATATATGACTTTATTAGTTGATGAATTTAATAAAAATATTAAAGAAGGATATATTGATTATACTGACTATAATGAAAGGAGAAAAATAACTATGAATCCTTATGTTAGAGATAATATTTTAACAACTATTCAGAAAGTAAATGATGTTTTGAAAGGTAAACTACCTTCGATTGTCACTAATAGAAATAAATGTGTTTCTTGTTCATTTAGATCAAAATGTCATAATTTAGATAGTTCTTAGTATTTCTTTAAAATTTTTTTCTGTTTGATTTTCTTTATACTGCTGTAATAAATTAATATTCTTAGCCATTAATTTTCTATTTATTAAAAATTGACAAAACTGCGTAACATTTTTTGGTGACTCTGTATAATAACATCTTTCAAAATCAATCATTGTGACACTCCCATTCTTTATGAATACATGTTTGAGAGGTCTTGTAAATTCAAGTTTGTTTATTTTTAATTTGTCTAAGGTTCTAACTTGCTTTAATATTTTTATTATTATTTTTCTTCTTATCTTCTTATCTTGTTCTCTTTCCAAGAAAGTAGGCAAAAATTCTCCCTCTATGTATTCATACATTAAATAATTATTTTTATTTTTAATTAGTTTTGGACCTATTTTATATTTATTTAGGATTTTTAGAAATTTACCTTCGTTTTTTATTCTTCCCTTCGCGCTAGAGGAGGGAAGTTTTGTTTTAATTGATACCCTCTTTCCCTTATATTCTGCCTTGTATATTATTCCTCTTTTTCCTTTAGATAGATATTCTATATTTTTCAATCTTAGTTTTAATAATAATGGGATCATAGTTTTAATTTATTCTTTTAGTTTAATTATTTTTTTATTTTAAAACAAAAACCTTTTAAATAATCTTTTCTACATATGATTAAAATATAAGACGGTGATTAAGTGAAAAAAATAGTTTTATTATTTGGTTTGGTATTTTTATTATTAGGTTCTATTAATTTAGTCTCTGCAGAATTCAATGTTAGTGAATCTCATGAGTGGCTTTATGATCAGATGAATTCATCTAATTGGAATAAACCAGTGGATGATGTTGCGTTAGCAGTACTATCCTTGCGAAATTTTGGGTATGATGTTAGTGAAGGTATTGCAGAACTTGAATCTCAACAATTAAATGATGATTCATGGGGTGATGCATATAATACTGCATTAGCAACCTTGGCACTATATAAAACCGGGAATAATGTAAGTTCCGAAGTTGAATGGTTACTAGATCATAGAATTCGTGCAATGGAGAATGGTAATTGGTTAATTCAACTTACTACTGGAGGTTATGCTACTTGCAGTATCATTTATGATAATGATTCTTATATGTTTAGGATAAATAATACTCTTATTGAAGAGACTGGTTCAAATTGGATAGATTTTGAAAATGATGTTTTAGGGAGTTATGCAGATGTTGAAGAAGAATTCGGAGTTAGTTGTATAGGTGTCACAGTTAGTCCTTCTTTAATTTTTAAAACTTATTCTAATCAATATTATATCGTCGATGAAAATTTACCCTTGTCTATAGAAAATGCATGTTTTGCAGGTAGTAGTTATAATTGTGATTGTGGTTATACTGGATATGCAGGATTTGTTTTAAACTCTCTTGGGGAAAATCCTGCAACTTATCCATTTCTTGAGACTACTTGTACTGGTGATGCTATGGGTAATGCTTTCTTATTAGATCTGACTGGTGAAAATGATTATGCGAATTGGTTGAATGAAAATCAGTTAGGTGGGAATTGGGGCAATAATAAATTTAATACTGCATTAATTAGTTATATTTTAAAAAATTCTAATCAAGGTGGTGCTTCATCAGTGAGTGATTCAATAGAATGGATGAAGTTACAACAGTTACAAGATGGATCATGGGAAGGCAGTGTAAAAACTACTGCAATGGTACTCTGGGCAATGTTTAGTAATGAAGTTCCCCCTGTGCCTTCAACGACTCCTATATGTTTAGATGGTATTCTCGGATTAGGTGAACAATGTGATACAGGTATCCCTTGTAATGGCGGATTGACTTGTATTGATTGTATGTGTGTAACTCCCCAATCATGTACTGAATTAGATGCTTGTATGAGTGATAATGATTGTGTTACTGGTTATTCTTGTAATGTAGATACATGTAGTTGTGCTGCAATTTCTTTTGGTTGTACTTCTGATGCAGATTGTATATCTCCAGAGTATTGTGATTCATTAACTCATACTTGTAAAGTTTTAGATGAATCTCCAGATTCCACGAATACAACTTCTGATGATGATGAAGAAGGAAGTAATTGGATAGCATGGTTAATAGCTATTATTGTTATTTTAATTGGAATTGGTGCAGGATATTATGCATATAATAAATATAAGGGTGGTAATTTTGGATCATCTAAAAAATTACCCTCAACAAGTTCTGCCCCTGTTTCTAAACCAATCAATCCTACATATCCTCCTTCCACTCGTGCTATAGTTAAACCTAGGCCTTCTCAATATAGACCAAGTAGAAGGGATACTTTGCTAGAAAGTGAATTAGATAAATCAATTAGTAAGGCAAAGGATTTATTGAAAGGGAAGAAATGATGTTAAAACTAAAAGGAATTTATCTTTTGATCTTTTTATTTATTTTATTTATGCCTTTAGTTTCATCTAATGAATTAACTGTTCTTTTGGGCCAAGAAGAATATCATCCGGGAGAAACTCTACAAGCCATGATATATTCAAATATTTATTTGGAAAATAATTTAGCACAGGCTGATTTTTCATTATGGTTTAATAATTCAAAAATTCCAATTTCGCCTACGTTCTATAAATTAAATAATACTCAACATTATATTTATTTTAATTTAGATTCTGATCTTGAATTAGGCAATTATACTATCTTCATTGATAATCTAGTTTATTTTGAAAATTCTATCCTCACTCATAATAATCATACAGAATTATTCAATATAACCTCTTCTGATGTGCCTTTTTATGTTTCTCCGGGGATTGTAATCTTGGATACTTCTAATCCTGGTCAAACTTTCTTATTTAGTTTAAGAAATTCAGGTTTGGGTGAATTAGATATATTTGTTTCTTCTAGTGATGATAATATTTTTGATTTATCTCTTTCGACCATACAGATTGGACCAGGGGAGATTGAACCTCTGAGTTTATATTCAAATAATATTTTATTAGATACATCTCTTGAACAGTATATAACATTCGAATCTAATAGTTTAATTTATGAAGTGCCTGTTTGGTTTAATGTAAATTCTGAAGATGATGAAGTTTTAGAAGATGTTGATTTATCTGATGAAGGCTTAGTATTTGTTATGCCATCTAATCAAATCAATCTTGAGATTTATCCTACTGAAAATGTTACTGGATATGTTGAAATTCAAAATAATTATGATCACTCTGTTTCTACTGTCAGTTTTAAACTGGATGGTAATATTGAGGAGATTATAATTCTTGAAACTGAAACTATCTATTCTGTTCAGCCTGGAGAAAAAATAAAAATGTATTTATATGTCAATTCTGAAATGAATGCAGAATCAGGGATTTATGAAGGTAATATATCTATCAGTACTGAATATATGCAAAGTTCTTTTCCTATAATCATTGAAGTGAAGGAAACTAGTTCTGATTGTTTTATTGAGGGCTGTAGTGAGGGATATTTTTGTAATGAAACTACAAATTCATGTGATATAAATTCAGAAACAGGTAGTTGTATTGATATTGGGTGTCCTACTGGGTGGATGTGTAATTCAACTTCAGGTGATTGTGACTCTGAAGTAATAGAATCAGAAATAAATAAGGGATTAATTAGCCTTTTAATAATAATTTTATCTATAGGTCTAATTAGTTATTTAATATATAAAAAAGTAAAAAAAAGGCCTACTCCTTCTTTGCCTCTTCCGAAGAATTAGTTTTATCTTCTACTTTCTTTTTTGCTCTTTGTTCTAATATCATTCTTTTTAATGCCATATCATACTGATGAATTTTTGCTAAGACATCATTCAACAATTCTGAAATATCTTCGGAAGATACTTTTGGAGTAGTAGGTTCTAGTATTTCTACAGAAGAAGGCATGAAATCAAAACAGAATCCTGTTAATTTTTTAAAATCGTTAAAATCTAATTCAAATTCTGTAAATGTAGACCATAAGTCTTTTACTAGTTTTGTTTCTGCAGTATCATGAGTTATTAATTCTATTTCTTTGTCTTCTTTGATTAGACTAACAACTTTATTCATAGTTTCTTCTACATGTTCTTTTGGCATTCCAACAATTTCAATTATTGTATTAATTTTTATTTTTTCCATTTTCTAAACTCGTTTGTAATATTATTATGATCAAAATAAAACAAAAAATCAATGGTGCTATATTTTGAATTTTTTTGCTTGATGATCGGTATATTATA
Source organism: archaeon (assembly GCA_018652475.1). Classification (GTDB taxonomy): domain Archaea; phylum Nanobdellota; class Nanobdellia; order SCGC-AAA011-G17; family PNOQ01; genus JABHIB01. Next base: position 1,083 of record JABICB010000013.1, on the reverse strand, counting down.
TGTTCTTTGTTGTAATTTGAAAGATTTATAATGTTTTCTACTGTACATTCTTCTAATTCTAGTTCATTTGTTTTACAAAGGTTATAATTGCCCCATATGTTGACTTTTTCTTCCTTAGTGATATCAAACCCCTCTAACACTATGATATATTCACCTTCTGTGTAAATTTGATTGTAGTTCGAAAATAATTGTATAGGTATTGTTAATTCATAGTTTGTGTATTTGAATGGAATGTTTGTTTTTGTTGTTGGAGTTATTTTTTCTCCCTTATTAGATATAATATATGTACTGAGTGTGTTTTTTGTGCTATTTCCTTTATTTACATTTATTTTTATTCTTACTGCTTCTCCAAATTTGATTGAATTGTCTGTTCCAGTGTAAACTTTTTCTATATTTAGGTTTGGTTCAGTTATTATTACTGTAGGATTTTGTTCATTAGGCGTAGGATTAGATAGTTTCCATAGTCCATCTATTTTTGCCCAAGATTCTCCTTCTTTTGTATGGCTGTAAGTTAAAGTATCAATTAGTATATTATCTAAAGAGTATAAACTTATTTCTTCTAAATCTTCATTGTTTAGTAATCCAAATAATCCATTTGTATAAACTACTAGGTGATTGTTTGAGTGAATAATTGTTGAATACGTGTTTAGTGATGATATGGTTAAAGTCCTATTAAATAAATCTTTTAATTTGAATCCAACTAGATCTAGGTCATCACCATAATTTTTTATTTCGATCCATTCTCCTTCAGGCATTGCTGCATCATCATTACCATATGGGTCTGCAAGAAATTCAGTTATGCTCAAATTGTAGGTAATATTATTATGATTTTGTTTTCCTGGCGTTGGAATACATTGAATCCATTCCTCATTTAACAAACATAAACTTTTATTATTTCCATTCGCACCCCAGGATGAATAATAATGAATTGCATCGAGTATAGATTCATTATTTTCTATGACTATTATGTCTTCGTCATTATTTAGTTGATTTCCTATTGTTGCACCAACTGAATAAATTGAGGCATTTATATTTGAATGATTGAATACTTCTTCTACAATTAAATGATAATTATTATTACTT
>JABICB010000008.1 GCA_018652475.1 archaeon | reverse complement strand
TCAATGTTTTCTGTTTGTGTTTTTTCTTGAATTAATTTACATTCTTTTACTGCATGATCAACTAATTCTTGATTTACTTCTAAGTATCTTATTCCATGTCTTAAAAAGTCAATTCCTACTGAAGCAGGTTTTGTTCCGTGTTTGTCTTCATACATCAGAGCATATATTGCTAATTGTAATTTATATTCTTCACTCATATGATCTCTCTTTGAAGTTTTATAATCGATTAATGTCGTAGCTCCTTCAATATGTTCTATTGCATCGATGTAACCTCTCACCATGTGTGTTTTTGATTCATAATATTCTTCAGTTAATGGTTTAAATGTGTTGAATGATTCTTCTAGATTTGTTCTTTCCGCTCTTCTATTCACTCTACTAATTAATCTTGCAAACCAATTGTTAATCATGTTTACTGATTCTTGAAAATAGAATTGTTGTTGTTTTTCATTAAGACCTAATTCATCTAATTCTGACTTTGCTTCATCCCATTTAGTTTTGAATAAGCTTTGTAGAATTATGTTAAGTTCCATTTCATAGTGTTCTTTATGGATTGAAGTAATTCCCACCTTGAAAAAATCTTCAAGTGCGTTGTGAACTAAATTACCTCTCAATAAATGGATTGAACCTGGTAGTTGTACTTTCTTAATGTATCTGTAATAATAGCACCTTGGACACATCTTATAGTAATTTATTGAACTTGGACTTTGAATTCTTGGTGCCATCTTGACCAAAAGAATGTCTGTTTTAAAAGGATTGTTTAAGTGGAGTATATAGTTAGTTTATGTATCCGCCTTTTTGTAATTTCCATAGTTTTCTATACTGCCCTGGTTTTTTTATTAATTCTGTATGTTTACCTACTTGAACTATTTCCCCTTTATTCAATACTATTATTTTATCTGCTTTCATTATCGTAGATAATCTATGGGCAATGATTAATGAAGTTCTACCTTCCATCAATTTTGTTAAATCTCTTTGAATATCGAATTCTGTTTGTGAATCTAATGCAGATGTTGCTTCATCTAAAACTAATATTTTTTTGTTTGCTAATATTGCTCTTGCAATTGATACTCTTTGTTTTTCTCCACCAGATAATTTCACTCCCCTTTCTCCTACTATTGTTTTTTCTTGTTTGGGAAATTCTTTTACAACTTGATATAGTTGTGCAAATTTCATAGCCGCAATAACTTCCTTTCTTGTTGCTTTTGGATTTGAAAAAGCCACATTATTATAAATCGTGTCGTCAAATAGTATACATTCTTGTGGAACTATGCTTAATTCTGATCTAAGTGATTCTTGTTTGATATTTCTTATGTCTTCATTATCAATAGAGATTGCTCCCTTATCTACATCATATAATCTATATAGTAGTTTTATCAATGTCGATTTTCCTGAACCGGAATGACCTACAAATGCAATTTTTTCATTTTTCTTTATCTTTAATGAGAAATTTTTTAGTAATTTTTGTTTTTTGTTATAACTAAAGTCTATATTTTTGAATTCAATTTCTCCCCTTTTTATCTTTAATTTTTTTGCCCCTAATTTATTCTTTATAGAATTTTTTATTTTTCCATATTGGAATAATGATTCAAAGTCTGCCATTGCCCTATAATAATTTCTCATTCCATGTACAAATCCAAATAATGGACCCATTAGATCACCATATACTGCATAAATAAATACAATCGTACCCATCTTCATATTTCCTTCAAGAAATTGTATAATTGGAAAATACATTAGAAAAAATAAACCTACTGTTATTATCACTCCTTGTCCCGCATCAATCCATCTGTAGTAGTTCCAATGTTTCAACATCGCCTTTCTTGTTTCATTTACTAAATTTGCAAATTTTCTTTTTATTCTTGCTTCCTTACCGAAATATTTTATTGAATCAATATTTGTCATAAAATCACTTAAGTTGCCCTTTTCTAAATCTTCTGTCTCGTTAACAAGTATGTTTGCTTTCCTTTGATGATTTTGCATTATATAACTAAATATTATGAAGATTATTATTGTCAGTAATACTGCAATTGCAGCTTGCCAGTTAAATAATAATAATGCTCCTACTACCATTATTGTTTGGAATAATAATGGTGCTGTGTTAAATGCAATGATGTCAGTCATTCTTTCCATGGCAAATCCGCCACGCATAACTCTAGAAATTAATGATCCTGTTTTATTACTAGTATGAAAATCATGAGATAAATGAACAATATGATCAAAATATTTTATTTTTACATCTTTTATTAAACCAGTTTCTAATTTATTAATAAAATGTACATGTAACCACCTTAATATTGCAGTCAATGTTTTTAATGTAAAATATGCTATTGTTATAAATATTAAAATTTCAATTAATCCCTCTTTTGATAATGTGCCTTCATAAAATTCAGTTCCATTATCTATCAATAATTTGAATAAGAATTTTGTTGCAGTATATGATGCAGCTATTATTAAACTAATTAATAATACTCCCACTAATGATAATTTATAATTTTTTAAGAAACTCCAGTACTTTTTCAGATTATATTTGAAGTTAATATCTTTTATTTTTTCCATTCTCGTATCGAAGATAAAATTTATTTATTTATTTAAAAGTTTTTAGGTTTAATTTATTGGTTCCTACATAAATTATATAAACTATAATATATGAATTATAATATGAAGGGATGGTTGATTTTAGGTTTAGTGGTATTGTGTATTCAGTTTGCTATAGCAGATGTACCTTCTTTTGAAATTTATTCTGGTTTTGTGTTTTGTGAGGATTCTCCTGATCATTTATCTAACTATAATTTATCTGTGGAAAGTTATAATGGTACGGCCAATTTTTCAATTTTCGAAGAAATTCAAGGAGGTTCATACTTTGTGAGTATCACTGCAGATGAGACTTATAATAATTCTTTCTTTATCAATAACTTTTTTGTGGATATGTTCAATTATATCTCTTACAATTATTCTGAACAAAATTTTTCCTTATTATCTACTCATGAGTTATGTCTTAATGATCCTTCTTCTGGACCAGATAATAACCCTTCTTCTGGACCAGATAATAATCCTTCTTCTGGACAAGATAATAATCCTGCTTCTGGACCAGATAATGAATCAAATAACGGGGATGAAAATATTACTGACGATTCTGAGGAAATTTTTTCTGAAAATCATACTAATACTGGAGAATACCATATTGAGGAACCATATTCTTCCATAAATATAACCAGGCTAGTATTATTTATTTTATTATTTATTACTATAATGTATTTAGGATATTATTTTTATCATAAAAGAAAAGGCATAAGCCTGGGGGGAAGTTATGGTCAATAAAAAATTTCTTCTGATTGGAGTATTTATTTTCACATTATTTTTCGTTTCTGCAGATAATATTATTGTGTCAAATATAACTGATTCTGAAAATAATTCTATAAGTATTACTCGTTATGTGTATGGTATAAATGGGTTAGTGGCATCTATTGATAAGTCAGGGGTTGAATATTATCATTCAGATAGGATTTTTAGTAATAGGTTGATAACTGATTTGTTTGGTGAAAT
>JABICB010000016.1 GCA_018652475.1 archaeon | reverse complement strand
TAGTTTTGCAACCGGAAAAGAATTAGATGAAAGTAACTTATACTATTTTGGCGCTAGATATTATGATTCTGAATCAGGAAGATTTACTTCAGTTGATCCAGTAAAAGAAAATCATGCTTATTCTTATGTTAATAATAATCCCGTAAATTACATAGATGTAGATGGAAGAAATGCGACAAAATGCAATTCTATTATATTTGGTACAAGCATTCCAGAAGTAAGTTTGAACTTCGAAGACCCATTATTTCGTCCTGAACCAAAAAATAGTATCATGGAGATTGCAAAAAAAATAATAAAATTTAGCTATGAAATAGATAAATCAAGTAAAATAAAAGGAAGTACCTTTGAAAAAGAAATAGATAATAAAATGAATAATATAGAAAAAGAATTCTCAGACCTGCACAATAAATTTGGAACAATGGGACTAGTTGGTGCATCAATAGCCGGAGTAGTTGGACATAATATTTTATCAGATGGAATAAATATAGAAAAAAGTTTAGAAACAGTTAAATTAGAATTTAAAGCAGATACTGAAAATTTCAATCTAAAAATAAATTCAGAAAATTTAATGTTAAATATGAATAATAAAGGAATAATATTTGATCTAGTTTCAAGAAAAGATAATGAAAGATTTAGTTGGACATATGATAATCAATTCGAGATAGATTTGACAAAAACTTTTAATTTAAATAATAATCTAGAATCTTCATTATATCATAATCCGACTAAATCCGAAACGGGACTCGATATAACTTTCAACTTTTAAGTTTGGGTAGAATTTTATATGCATAAAGTGCACAAGTAATAATTAAACCCCAAAATAAAAAAGCTTCAATTATATTTAATGCAAATAAAACTAAATTTGCAATAAGTATAACAAGAACTAGATAAGAAATTTCTTTTTTCATTTTAAAGTCAATCTCTTACCATTATTCAAATAAATCAAATTCTTCCCAGGTTTATAACCCAATAAATCAGTCAATTTTTCAATATGATGAGTTATCTTTTTGTCACCATGTCCAGGAATAATTATTTCTGGTTTAACTAAATCGATCATATCCCTCATATCTTCTATTGAACCATGACCCGACACATGAATATCTTTAAAGATTCTAACTCCTTTCGAAGCCAACTGTTTTTCCAAAACTGCCCTATTTTCAATATTTGGTTCTACAGGAATTGTTTTACTTGAAAAAATAATATGATCATCATGCATGAATTTGAAAGGTAATTTACCATCTCCAATTCTAGTTAAAATAGCATTAGGTTCAGCTTGACCACCAGTACAAACAACAAGATATTTGTCCCTATTCTTTTCTATTTTCTTTAACATACTTTTAACTTGTCTAGAATAAGTTAAAACATTTACATCTTTTGAAAAATTAACAAGTCCAACTTTTTCAGCAGCCTTAGAATATTTTGATAAAGATCTACCCATAAATATAATTTCCCTATTTAATTTTTTACCAAACTCAATCATACTAGACAATCTAGCCATATGGCTTGCAAAACAGGTAATAAAGATAGCATGCCCTTTGTTATCGGCACCAAACATTACATCTTTTAACATCTCTCTAGCAACCTTCTCAGAAGGAGTTTTCATTGATTTAGAAGAATATAGTGAATCTATAATTAAAACTTTAACATCTCCAGAATTTCCAAGCTGTTCTAATCTTTTCAAATCAGGTTTCTTACCCAATACAGGATTATTATCAAATTTAAAATCATTGGTATAAAGAACTATTCCCTCAGGGGTATGAACTGCAATTGAAGCAGCATCTATAGTAGAGTGAGTCATAGCAATTAATTCGATTTTTATATTATCAGAAACTTTGATTGTTTTACCAGTTTTTATAGGTAAAACTTTATTTTTTATTTTTACATCATCATCTCTAGCTAAAGTTCTCATAACTTCCATAGTATATGGAGTTCCAATAATTGGAGCATCATATTTTTCACCAATATATGGTGCTGCACCAACATGATCTAGGTGACAATGTGATACTACTATTGCCTTAACTTTTTCTTTCATAGCTTCTATTATAGAATCATCAGGTATTGCACCTATTTTTTGTAAACCTTTAGGAGTTAAATATTTTTTATTTCCTCCACCTTCTTGAAATTCAACTAAACTTGGTAAATAAAATCCACAATCTAAAATTACAATCTCATCATTATACTTTACGGCAGTCATATTTTTTCCAACTTCATCATATCCGCCAATTCCTATTACTTCTAATGTCATTTTAAATTAAAAAATCGCTTAATTTGTTTATATATCTTTCTATATGAATAAATTTAAATAAAAACTAAACTAAATCAGATTATGATTCAAATAATCTCAATAATTACTGGAATACTATTTTTAATCTTAGCAATAGTTGGTTACATAGTTCCAATAATGCCAGGTACAATATTTTTATTATTAGGATTATCCATATTATTACATATGCCAATCAGAACAATAATAAAAAAAGCTAAAAAGAAGATGAAGGTTTAAACTTCAAAACATCCCCAATTTTCAAAGTTTTTGCAGCACCTGATTTCATCTCTACAACAAATTTAGCAGGAGATTTGGGAACTATCCATGGCTTAAATGGCAATACTTTCCTCTTAATATCTACAATCTCTAATTTTTTATTTAACCAAAGAATATCTATTGGATAAAATACAAACAACATATGCAAAGTAGTCTCAATAATACCTTCTTCCTTTGCTTCTAAAATAATAGCTTCGCCACTCTTCAAGGGTTTAGAAAACATTAATCCCTTGACTTTAAACAAAACATTTTTTTTATAGAGTGCTTTATCAGCAATAATCACATTACCTTTAAAAATATCGAATATCATTAAAAAAATAGTATTTACTCCATTTTTAAAACTTATTATTCGAAACTTATAGCACCATAACCTATAAAATTATCTTGAATGCCATTAATCTCTTTCGAAGTATAATATCTTAAAAGATTGGATTGTTTACTTCCAAGTAACTTTGCCGCCTCGATAGCACATACAATGGGGCCCACCCCTGAAAAATTCATCTTATTATCTTTCACACATTCAAAAAATCCCTTACTATCTAAATTAGTTATAAACGATATTGCTTTCTTATCAAACATTTTAACTTCAGTACCATTATCCAAAACAGAAGGAGTATAATCATAATTACTACCATACTGTGTAAAATTTGAGACTGCAATAACACAAACATTCCGTTCAGAATCTCCAATAGCCCTACCGAGATCCCTTAATTTTTCATAAGAATTTTCAGAACCTAACATAATAGGTAAAATCTTCAAATCTCTCAATCTATCTTTAGATATAAATTGTAAGAATGGCAATTGAACTTCTAAACTATGTTCCCTCTTATGGGCAATATTACCTTCATGTAAAAAGGGTAATTGTGCAAGTAATAATTTAGATAATCCTTCGTCTACATTAACTCTACCAAAAGGAGTTTCCCAACCTTCTGTAGAAACAAAATTACCATAGCCAGAATGATTAGTACCAATAATGACATATACATCTGGAAAAGAACCTTCTGCTAATTTTTTATATGCCCAAGAAGCACAAGAACCTGATAAACTATACTTGGAATGTGGAACTATAACTCCATAGCTACGAGTTTCGGAACGTGTAATAGGTAAATCCCCTGGACCCATATCAGAAAAGAATAAATCAGAGATTTGACTATCTAATTCAGAAAAATCAGAATTATAATACTGCCCATCAAAAACACTTTTCCTCATTTCATAAAAGGGGGTGAACTAATTTTAATAAAACTTACTATTAATAAAAGAATACAAAAAGTTTAAATAAGGTAAAATTTTCCAACTGAATATGAAAGAGGAAAATTTCAATAGTGAAACAATATACCAAGATGAAGGTCGAGAACAAAGATTAGCAGACGACGAAATATCATCAGAAGAAGACGGTTTCATGGCAGGTTATAACGATTCGTATGAAGAAGAACGAAGCGAAGAAGAATAACTAAAATTAAAAGAATTTTCAATAAATATTTCTATGTAAAATTAAAATTTTAAAATTAAAAAAAATTAATAATCACTAAATTCTTCTAGTGATTTTTTCATATCTTCATCAGTTTTTATAATACCCTTAACTTTCAAGTATTCTTTAGCTAAAATCCAAAATATTAATCCTAAACTTTTTCTACCTTTATTATTTCCAGGTACAACTAAATCAACAAAAGAAACTTCATTGTTTGTATCACAAAGTGAAACAACCGGAATACCTAAGACTTTTGCATCATCTATAATATTTCTATCAGGTATTGGATCAACTGCAACTATAACTTTAACTTCAACAAAATCTTCTAATTGAACGTTTGTTAATGTGCCTGGATGATATCTACCTATAAATGATTTTGCTCCAATACTATCTGCAAATAACTTAGCTGCCTTCCAACCATTCTCTCTTCTACATGCGACTAGTATATCTTTAGCATCATATTGTGCAAGAAAATTAGAAGCTATCTTTAACCTATTATCAATTTCATCTACGTTAAAAACAGATAAACCATCATCTCTAACTTTGTATATAAACTTAGACATAAATTTTGTTCTTATTTTCGTACCGATATGTATACCTGCTTCTAGGTAATTTTCTAATGGTACCAAGTAATTATTTTCTGCCATATCACATTTTGAAAAAAAAGGAATATATAAAGGTTTCTACTCAGCAATCTTTGCTTTTATTTGACCAACTATCTTTCTTACTTCTTGTAATTTTGATTCTCGTTCAGGACCAGAGATTCCAGTTTTAAATAAAGGGGTTCCTAACCCAACTGCTAGATGAGAAATAGTAGTATCTAGAGTCTCTCCAGACCTATGACTCATGACACAAAATAATTTATTTTTCTTAGCAAACTCAACAACTTTTTTAGTTTTTAATAAACTTCCAATTTGATTCGGTTTTATAATAAGAGAATTTATAGATTTGAATTTGACAGCATCCTTTAATCTATCTAAATTAGTAGTGATTAAATCATCGCCAACAATTAAACATTTATTACTGTATTTTTCAGAAAGTTTAGCAAAACCTTCAAAGTCATCTTCATGTAGTGGATCTTCTACGTATTTCAAACCATATTTTTCAATTAAACCACCAATATATTCTATCTGTTCAGTAGAACTCAAAACTTTTACTTTTTCTTCATTTGAATAATTTTTATAATAATATTTACCATCTTTATAAAAACTAGATGCAGCAACATCTAAACCAATTTGGAGAACAAAATCATAATCTCTAGATATTTCTTTAATTGATTCATGTAAAATATCTAATGCTTCAGTATTAGATATATTTGCAATCCATGCCCCCTCGTCACTAATCTCATTATTAAATTTCTTTAATTTTTTAAATTTCTTTTGAACTAAAGAGTGAACTCTATAATTTGCTTCCATCGCCTTAACAAAACTAGGGCAATTTAATGAAAGTACCAAAAATTCTTGAAAATCAGGAACCTTATCTGACCTAACATGTGCTCCCCCACCAATAACATTTCCAACTGGACGGGGCACTTGTTTTGAATTTTCATCAACAAACTCCCAAGCATTTCCAAATGAATTTATAATTGCATATTCAACAGCAACTAAAGTATTTCCACCATATTTGTTAATATCGATTAAAGACTCCACTTTTTTTAAATCAGAATATTTTTGAAATTGCAATCCAAGTAATTTTTTAGGTAATTCTTTGTTAATAAAATCAACACAAAAATCAACACCTTCTTCGGGAAATGCCATAACTTCATGCTTACCTGTACTCATACCGCTAGGTGCAGCACCAGTGCCCTTAGTAATATCAGATTTGACTATAACCTTTAAAGTGTCTTCGCCACGAGAATTCTTGATTTTTTTAGCTTTGATCTTTTTAATAATCATGAGAATATACTAAAAATACTAACTTATAAAGATTTAGTAAAGAAAAAAGAAAAAAGAAAAATTAATCTCTTTTTACAAAAATAGGCAAAACGCCCTTTTCAAATTCTATTCTAGCCAATTTGATGGGGCTATAATTTATAGCCTCCAAAGCAGCTTGATCAAGCTTTACTAAAAATGGTGCACCCATTGATATCTGTAATGCCCTTGCACCAATTAATCTAGCTTTCTCATATTTTGTATAATTCACTTTAGTATTTTCCTTAAATCATCTGTAGCTTTTTTAGCTAATTCCACAGCTTGATCAATTTCATCCAAAGTAAGGGCAGTTATACCGCCTTTTTGCATAGAGTTTATATCCCCTTCAGAAGAAATACCAATACTAATTCTTGCATCATTTTCTTTTTCCTCAGCAAGAACTGGATCAACAAATAAATTTTTTCCAATTTTAAAAACTGTACAAGTTAAAGGTACCCTATCTTCAATTATTGGAAGCTTTTTACTTGATAATTCATGAAGTAATTTATTTTCCTTATCTAATTTTGGCATGAATGCATCTTTCAAAGCTGCGATTGCTGCTAAAGCTGCTGCATCAATTAAATTTCCATCATCATTAATGATATATAAATCTATGAAAGCCATCCAAACTAATTCTCCTTTAGTTATACATAATTTCTTCATATCAACCATTTTTGATTCCCTGATTCCCCTATCAATAACTCTTGCTAATTCAATAGCTTGTATTGAAGGTGGACCAGCAGAAAAATCTGGATTTGCCATTGGTAAAAACTCAGCTGTAACCATTAAGGTTCCATCATCTGGTGAATCTGGATAAGGTACAGTAGTTGCCATTTTTACACCAGCAATTACTTCAGTGTCTCCAATCTTAACTATTGCAGAACCTTCTGCATTTTCAGAAACATTATTTGTTACACTAACATTCCTAAATTCATTAAGTTTTCTTCCATCAAATCTTTTTTCATCATTAATTAATGATTTCATGTAATCTTTCATTTTGATTCCTCCTTGGAAACATATTTAGCCCTAATAGCTTGTTTTTGTACTTCTTGAATTTCCTTACATGATTTCTCCGCAAGTTTTAAAGCACTATTAAGTTCATCCTTAGTAATCTTACCATCTAGTTGTAATAGTGTAACCTTACCGCTATTTGGCATCATTGCAACAGGAATATCCGTAGGAAACTCTCCTTGATCTTCTTCATGTTTATCAATATCAACAATTACTTGTCCATCTACTTTACCTACTGCAACAGCAGAAACTAATTCCTTCATTGGAATTCCTGCATCAGCAAGTGCTAAAGCTGCAGCATTAATTCCTGCACATCTTGTACCAGCATCTGCTTGAGTTATATAAACATATAAATCAACAGAAGTATAAGGCCAATCAGATAAATCCATAGCTGGCAATAATGCATTTTCGATTACCATGCCAATTTCACTACTTCTTCTACTTGGACCAGGTCTCTTCCTATCATTAACAGAAAAACTCAAAAGATCATAAGTACATCTTAACAATCCTCTGTCAGCTCTTTGTTTATGGGCAGGTACTACTTCTCTTGGACCTCTAACTGCTGCAATAGCAATAGTTTTTCCAGCCTTAAACATTGCGGAACCTTCAGCAGATTTTACAACGCCTAATTTAGCTTCCATTGGTCTCATCTCATCAACTTTTCTTCCATCATTTCTCTTAAATGCTTTAGCCATTTTGCTTATTATCCTCCAAATATTTAGATACAACATCAGTAAGACCATGTTCATGAGATCTTTCTTCAATTAATCTTATAGTTTTTTCAACTAATAATTCTTTATCAGAATCTTGACCAGATATCCAAACGATACCATTTTGTCCAACCATGATTCTACAATCACTAGCTTCTTTTAACATAGAAATCATACTACCTTTCTTTCCAATAATTCTTGGAACTTTTGAAGAATCACACTTTATAATCCTACCAGTATCTAATTTTCTAAGTCCTGGTCCTTTTGCAGTAACATCAATATATCTTGAAACTGTAGTTCTTGTTATCTTACAAGCAACATATTCTCCAACATCAAAATAATTTGTTAAATCTGCATCTCTTGGAATAAATCTTTCACTCGCTTCAGCTAATCTAAGACTAGCAACAAAAGCCCAGCCAATATTTACTCTCCAACCAGACATTCCAACATCTGAAATTCTACCTATTACAGTATCTCCAACTTTTGGAATATATTTTCCCCTAAGAGGTATAACTTTCAATACTCTACCTTTCAATGTCAATAAACCCACTCTAGTTGCGATAATATTTTCGCCCTCTCTAGCAGTACCAACACTTGGCAAGTAATCTATACCTGTAGCCACTTCTTGGCCAGGTATAACTAAATTTCTTTCTTCAACTAATAATTTACTCATTTTTTTTCTCCATTAATTCTGATTCTACTCTTCCCTGAGTTAAATGATTTATATCATCGAAAAGTTTATTTTGTAATCCTGCTGGTACTTCAACAGCTACAGCTAAACTTCCATCATTTTTCCAATCTTCTTTCAAAATCCTTCCATATCTTTTAAAGATAGGATAACTACCGCCAGTAAATTCCGCTGGGACAGTAAATAAGATTTTTTTCAACTCATATGAGATGGGTAGAACTTCTGTTAATAATTTAACTATGTCTTTCACTTGTGATTCAGCATTTTTGAATTCATCAATCTTTGCACCAACTTCATTCATTGCATTTTCAATTCTTAGAGGAGGATGAGGAATTCCAGTTTTAGGATCCATTGCATTTCTTACAATAAGATCTATAATTTCTCGTTTTTTACTCTCTCTAATTTTTTGCTTATATTCTACAGTTAGCTGAATCTCGCCTGTTTTTATTATAACTGCAGAAACCTCTTTTGCATCTTCAGTTCCGAATATATTTTTTAAATCGTGTTCAGATGCATGTTCTCCTTTCTTGATATCCTTGAAAATAGAATCAGACACTAATGCCTCATCTAAATCTATTTTACCTTGTTTAAACTCAAGAGCCTTTTCACAATCTACTAAAATTTCAAAAGTATTTCCTTCTTTTTTTAATCGTGCAATGACCGAATCTTCAACATTTACCATTTTATTTCCTCAAAGCCTTTTTGAAATCATCTTTATTAAGTCTATGGAATCTTTTTCCAGTCAATTTAATGTAAGAACCATCAAGTCTGGATGAATTAAAATCTTTTCCTAAAACTTGTTTAAGAGCATTAACTGCTAACTTAATTCCTTCCTCAACACTCATAGTTTCAGAATACTGGGCAGATAATATACTCTTTAATTCTTCTTCATATTCACCAATTGCTGTTGCTTTATATTCCCAATTAATTCCAGTAGGATCAGTCATAAATAATCTCGCACTATCATCAACACCTGCAAATAAAAGAGAAACACCAAAAGGTCTTGCTCCTCCATACTGAGTAAATGATTGTTTAATATTACTAACTTCCCTAACTAAACTCTTTATATCCATAGATTCATCATATGTTACTCTATGTTGTTGAGCCAATAATTGTGATTTTTCAACAAGTATTCTTCCATCACTCATTATTCCACATGCAGCAGCAGCAATATGATCATCAATTTGATAAACTTTTTCAACTGAACTAGGAACAATTAATTTATCAGTAATTCTTCTATCGGCAACCAAGACTACACCATCATTACAGACCAAGCCCATAACTGCAGTTCCTTGTTTTACTGTCTTCTTTGCATATTCCACCTGGAATAGTCTTCCATCTGGGCTAAACATACTAGCCCTATCATATCCCATCATTTGATGAGTCATAGCATTACTTTGTTGCATTTTTACTTTTTATCCTCCATTTTTTCCATGAATTTAATTTTGGCTTTTTTCAATATTCCTGAAATACCAATAACATTTACTATCACTTTTTTACCTTCGATAGATTTTATAAGAGAAAGTGCCAATTTAATCTCATCCACATACTTATTATTAACACGCAATATTCCCTTATTATCCTTGAATTGATCCTCAACAGACATTAATCCTGCTCGAGAAATACCTAATTCCCCAAGAAATTTTAAGCATTCCTCATATATAAATTTCCTTACAGCAGCACCATCTAAGGTTTCATTTGAAATAACTTCAAACACTACATATCGTTTTTTTTCTTTTAATGTGGGTAAAATGGGTTTCATTATATAATATTCACCCGAGAAGACTCCATTTCCTTCTCTCTCTATTCAGTCAAAACTAACGTATATTGATTTATAAAAGTTTCTATAATAAAAAAATAAAATAAGAAATAAGAAAGATGATTACTTTCTTTTTTTAACTACTTTTTTCTTTACAGCTGGTTTTTTCTTAACTACTTTTTTCTTTACAGCTGGTTTTTTCTTAACTACTTTTTTCTTTACAGCTGGTTTTTTCTTAACAGCACATTTCTTTTTAGCAGTAGTTTTTTTTACTATTTTTTTAGTAACAGCTTTTTTAGTAGTTGTCTTTTTCTTTACAGCTGGTTTTTTCTTAACAACAGCTTTTTTCTTTACAGCTGGTTTTTTCTTTACAGCTGGTTTTTTCTTAGTAACCTTTTTTTTCATTTTCTGTTTCCTCTTTCTCCCTTCTCTAAAATATTCCCAGATAGGATACTCTTTTTTAGTATAAGGTGATAACTTCCACAACTTAACAACCATACCATCCCTTACATCAAATCTAGTAAAAGTAGAATAAAGCTCATTAAACATAGTAGTTCGTTTCCTTAAAAGAAATTGCAGATCATAAATTCCGCTAGACCAATTTGAAGTATAGCATTCAAGAAGTTTTACAAACTTTCTTTTTTCAGAAACATCTGGAATAGTAACGTTAATGAATTTATTTTTATGATACGGAGCCTTATACGTTTCTCTTATTTTTAAAACAAGCATAGGCCTTTTAAAATTCACAACAACGACGTCATCCATAAATCAAAATATTAATTGAGAGATATATAAACCTTTCGCTAATTCTCCACGATAAATAACTTTTTTACGTCGGAATTATTCATACCAATAACTTTTGCAAAACTTTTCAAACAATCATTACTCCTTAATTCATATTTATTATTTGCAAAAGTACCAATAACCATATTTACTCCAAATTTTTTACAAATTTTAACATTTTGGATAATTCTTCCCAACCGAATAGTTCTTTCTTTTCCATTTGAATTTAAAAGATCACTAAAATTTATACCGATAGAAACACCATTAGATTTAGCTAGCCTACACATAACTTGGTTAATACCTGATTTTTTAATAAAAAAAGAATCCTTTCTATTATTATCTTCAGGACTTAATAAAATATCAACTTGTTTATTTTCGACAGCAAGACGATTAATCTTTTCATTTCCACCCTTTATAATAACCAAACCTTTTGATTTTTGAACGGCAGACCTAAAATTATTTGTTTGAACCTCAATTATTTCAACTACTTCAGTTTCAATATTGAGTTTCTTTTCAAATTCTAAATTTTGTTTTAATACTAATTGTTTCATTTTATTCTAAAAATTTAACTAAATACATTAAAAATATACCTATCAAAAAGATTAAAAAATTTACCATTGCTTTTTTCATACCTGTTTCTTTACGCAACTCCGGAATTAAATCAGAGGCAGCAATATAAATGAATCCTCCTGCTGCGAAAGGTAACAAAAAAGCAGTAAACGATTCAACAATATTAGAAAGTAAATACCCTACAAAACCACCCAATATTGCAGTTAATGCAGATAGAAAATTTAAAAACAAGGCCCTAACTTTTGAAAAACCACCATGTAATAAAACTCCAAAATCTCCAATCTCTTGAGGAACTTCATGTAAAATTATTGCTAAAGTCGAAACCATTCCTACTTGGACATCAACCATAAAACTAGCAGCTATAATCAAACCATCTATAAAATTATGGACACCATCCCCAACTAAATTCATATAAGCAAATGAATGAACCTTGCAATTATGTTTATGGCAATGTCTCCAATGTAAAACTTTCTCTATCATAAAGAATAAAGAAAATCCCACCAATACATATAAAAAAATAACATCAACGGAAAGAGTTTTTATTGATGCAGGAATTAAATGTAAAAATGCCCCACCCATCAAGGCTCCGGCAGATAAAGCAACTAAAACTAAAATATATTTTTTCAAATCCCTTACACGCATAGCTAATGTAAACGCCCCTACAAAAGAAATCAAACTTACTATGATAGTTGCTAATAATATATTAAATAATTCATTCATTTTTTATATACTCCACAAGATTAGTTATATTAACTTTTTTTGTAGTACCTAACACAAGAACATTTTGTTTATTTTTCTTTGATTCTATTAAACAAACATCGAATATTTCTGCTTCAATATTATTTTTTATTTTTAACTTAGAGTATTTTCTTTTTTTTAATCTTTCGTTTAAGATATTTATATCACATTTTGTAACAATACAAAGATGAACATATTTTTTCGGTAAATAATGGCTCATATGGGAATCAACAATAACTCCAGAATTTAATCCACTAATAATCTCAATTAAAAATTTATTAAGTTTTTTTATATCGACAATCTCACATTTATTTTTTTTGTCATACCCAGAAGATATCTTATTTTCCTTAATAAGTTTTGTAACATCAATATATTCATAATTTAGTGCTTTAGCCAATTTTTTTGAAACATATGTTTTTCCAGTTCCAACTGCACCAGTTACACAAATTACTTTTTGCTTATTACTGTTCCTTCGAAAGATTTTCCATTTAAACATTTTTTTATATTTTTTAACTCCTTATCAACTATATAAGTTTTAATTTTTGCACGATTAATAATTTTTGCTGCACTCTGATCAAGAACAAAATGCTGACCTGCACTATATTTAATTTTACTCACTATCTTCATAAAATCTTCAAAACTAATTTCAGGAATAAATTTTGCAGTTTTGTTAGTTTTGGGATTACTAGTATATAGGCCTTTAACATTTGTTATATTAATAAAAATATCTGCTTTAATCAACTCAGCAATCTCAGCAGCATTTCCATCTGAAGTCATATTTGGTTGCATACCTAATGCGCCACAGATTACTAAATTATCTTTTCTTAACGCATTTTTAACTTCGACTAATTCTTGAGGAATATCTTTAATTTTACCAAATACTCCAGCAACTAACCTAGCATTTAATCTAGTAGCTGCAATTCCCACAACACTAAATACCATATCTTTAGAACTAATTCTTTTAACAGATTCAATATAATCTCTGGCAGTACTTCCCCCTCCAGTAATTATTACAACTTTATTATTTTTTGAAAATTTAGAAATTAACTTTTTAAATTTTTTAAGATATTCATAATCCACTTTGTTTGGTACAATAACAGAACCACCTAAAGATATCACTACTTTTTTCATAACTAAACTTTGAAATTTATTGTTTTTAAAAGTTATTATTAAATCGATACAAATTTAAATACTTCAATAACCAAAAAAAAGACTATGAAAGTTCTATATTATGAAAAATGTAGAAATGTTCAAAATGATGAACATGATGCATATCTTCTAGAATGTTATTACATACAAAAAGAAAAAATAATATTATATAATACTGATGAAAATGTTAAATATGATAAATTAGACTACTTAATAACAAAAGAAAAATCACATTTAGAAGAAGCAGAAAGTATATTGCAAGGGAACATACCTTTGGAAAAACATGTTAATTATTATAAAATAAAAGAGTTTGAATATGATTCAAACTCAATTTTAGATTTAATTGAGAATATAATTCAAAAGAAAAAATTAAATAGAAAAATAGAAAAAGAAATTTATAGATTAACTAACAAACTAGAAAATACATAAAAACATAAATTTTAATTAATACTCTACTTCTCACTCAATTATTCAAAAAATCTATTAAAATCATATTTGACATCTTTAAACAAATTTTTCGCCCTAGAATCTCCCCAAAGACCATCTCTGAAACTTTTATGAACTATATACATCTTATCCTCAAAATTCCAAAATACAACAGTTTTATCTTTTGGTTTAAACTTCATCAAATCTCCCAAATTGTTTAGATTAGAAACATGTAACATAACATAATCTGCACCACTTTCAGATAAATTCCCATATAATTTTTCAGTAAGAAAGTCAAACGGTAAATAAGTTGAAGATTTAACCCAGAAAATTTGACCAGTCTTCATATCGGAATAAGTTCCATTTACATACTTAACAATATCTTTTGAAATAGAACTCAACAAAACATCACTTTCAATATTTCGCTCTTTCAAATCACCCATAACAAAATCAACTAATTTTTTATCCTTTACAAGATCCCCATGTGATTTTATTTCTATATTGACTTTTTTATCCCCAATAACTTTCATAACTTCATCATATTTTGCAACCCCTCCATTAGTTAATTCAGTAATCTCAGAATAATCTAAATTAGAAATTTTACCAAGATTTCTATATAATCTAAATAAACTATTATCATGAAAAACGACAACACTATCATCTTTTGTATATTGAATATCGAATTCTATAAATGCATATTTATCAATTTTACTTGCCGACATTATTGCCTCAAGCGTATTCTCAGTATAATCAACAGAGTTTCCCCTATGGGCACCAATAGTACACCTATATTTAGTTACATCAATATCCCCATTAATAATGGAATCAGTTTCATTAATTTCAGTTTTTAACACCTTATTAAGTCCGATTGTATCTTCTGACATGGTACAACTGGCAAGCATAGCCGCAATTCCTGCTGTCACTAAACTATTTTTTACATTATTTTTTAATTTGTTTATTAGTGTCATTTTTCAGCTAAATCTATGTAATTTGAGTAAAAATCTGTTTTATAAAACTTATTATTTCGTCATTTTATAGATAAAAGGTTTTTAAACAACATCACATTCTCTTTTTTTATGATAATTGGAATTACTGGGTATAATGCATCAGGAAAAGATACAGTAGCAGGATATTTAGAAAAAAAAGGATTCATACATTATTCATTATCAGACATAATCAGGGATGAATTGAAAAAGAAAAAGAAAAAACTCACTCGTGAAAATTTAATTAATGAGGGAAACAAGTTAAGGGAAGAATGTGGGCCCTCCATTCTAGCTAAAAAAACTATAGAAAAAATAACTGAAAATAATCATATAATAACTTCCATAAGAAACGAACAAGAAGTTTTAGCATTAAAACAATTGAATAATTACATTCTAATAAAAGTTATTTCGCCAATAGAACAGAGATTTAAAAGATTAACAAAAAGAAACAGAATTGGGGATCCAAAAACAATAGCTGAACTAAAAGAAAAAGAATCTTTAGAAGAATCAACAAATATGAACAATCAACAATTACACTTAGCAGCAAAATTAGCAGAAGTAACAATAAATAATAATTCTGATTTAAACACACTTTATGAAAAAATAGAACTATTTCTTAAGGATTGGGAACCAAAGTTATCCAAGATAAAAAAAAGAAAAGATTACATAAGTTGGGATGAATATTTCATGGAACTTGCATTACTATCTGCAAAGAGGAGTAAAGATCCAAACACACAAGTAGGTGCATGCATAATAAGTCCCGATAAAAAAATTATAGGAATGGGTTACAATGGCTTCCCAATAGGTTGTAATGATAATGAATTACCTTGGTCAAGAAATGCTAAAAATATAAATGACACTAAATACCCATATATTGTTCATGCAGAAGCAAATGCCATATTAAATTCAACTAGAAATTTAAAAAACAGTAAAATATATGTTGCTTTATTTCCATGCAATGAATGTGCAAAATTAATAATCCAATCTGGAATAAATGAAGTAATTTATCTTGAAGATAAATACAGTGAAACTGATTCACATAAGGCCTCAAAAAAGATGTTAGATATGGCAAAAGTAAAACTTAGACAATTTAAATATTAATTTTATTAAAAATAAATAAATTTATAGATATTTTTATTATATACTTCAAATGGAAAATACAACAAGGAATGTTTCATTATTTAATATCATATTAAAAACAGAAACAGAATTAAAAGAATTTAACACTGCATGTAACGATATAATTAGAAATTTTCAATTTTCTGGAGAAGGAAAAGTCGAAATGGAAAAAATTAATGGCAATTATTATTTTAATCCACTAAACAATACGGAAATTCTTGGAGCAAATTTAGCAGACGCTTCAAATGGAACAATATGTTATTTTACAAATTCAAATTTTTGTCTTAAAACAGAAAAAAACATGTATTATTTTGAAAAAAAACATATATATTAATCATCAACAGTAAACAACCTAGAATCATGAACATCAAAAACGCCTGACCTGGCACCAGCATCTAACCAGCCATGTGCATAATTCAAGGCTGCAAAAGCATCAACCAAATCACCTTTGCTCTCGAAATGTTTAGCATCCGAGATATATCTAGAAATCATGTCAAGAAAATCCTCACCTTTTTCTTTATCAGATACATTCAACTTAGCCATCTCATAAGCTTCTTCCGTTATTGAAAAATATTTTCTCAACTTCTCATCAGTTATTCTATCCATTAATAAGAAAAAGAAAAAGAACTATATAAAATTATTCAATATCTCAAAAATAACAATTAAGATATATAAAAATATTTAAATCGAAAATTGTTTGAGAACTCGAAATGGAAAATTCAGGATATCAAGTAATAGTACATAAAGGACCAGTACTAGAAAAAGAGAAATTTATAGTTTTTGAAGGAATAGATGGATCTGGAAAAGGAACACAAATATTTAAAGCTGCAGAATATCTATTTAATCATAATAAATTAATAGATTGCATAGTAACAAGAGAACCTTGGAATTCTAATGAAGCAAAAAAAATAAGAGAAATTTTAAAAAACGAAAATGATCCAAACTCAAATTCAGAACAATTATTAAATCTTTATGTAAAAGATAGGGACAAACATGAAGACTTCATATTAGAATCCATATATAACAACAAAATAGTGTTAAGTGATAGATATTATTATTCAAGTATGGCATATCAATTAGGACAAGGAGCAGACTTAACAAAAATAATAGAAAAAAATAAAAGATTTACAAAACCAGATATAACTTTCATTATAGATGTTCCTGCAAAAGTTGCAATGGATAGAATAAAGAAGAATAGAAATAAACTGGATAAATTCGAAGAAGAAAAATTTCTTAATGAAGTAAGAAATAATTATCTCAACATACCAAACTATCTAAAAAAAGATAATATTAAAATTATAAATGGAAATCAACCAATTGATGAAGTTTTTTATGATATAAAAATAAAGTTAGAGGAAATACTATGATAATTACAATATCTGGACAAGCAGGATCGGGAAAAAGTAGTGTTGCAAAATATTTGGCAGACAAATTAAAATTGAAACATTACTCAATGGGTGACTTAAGAAGAAAGATGGCAAGAGATAGAAATATGAGTCTTGCAGATTTAAATGAACTAGGTGAAAAAGAAGAGTTTACTGATAAACAAGTGGATAAAGCACAAGAAGATCTGGGAAAACAAGAAGATAATTTTGTGATGGATGGAAGATTAAGTTATTATTTTATTCCAAAGTCAATTAAAATATATATTAAAGCAAAATTAAGAACTAGGGCTGAAAGAGTATATGGTGATGAGCGTGCTGAAGAAAAATTTAGAGATATAGGGGATTCCATAGCTTCACTAATAGAAAGAGAAAGAAGTGATAAAAGAAGATATGAAAAATATTATGAATTAGATTGTAATAATGAATTACAATATGACTTAGTAATAGATTCAACTCAACAAGGAGTAGATGAAGTTGGGGATGAAATAA
This sequence comes from archaeon, assembly GCA_018652475.1. Lineage (GTDB taxonomy): Archaea > Nanobdellota > Nanobdellia > SCGC-AAA011-G17 > PNOQ01 > JABHIB01. The sequence goes on along the minus strand of JABICB010000016.1, from coordinate 11,899 downwards.
TTAAATTCCTAAAAAAAGAAAATATTATAAAGGAAATTAATTAAATAATAAAATGGAAGGAATAAATTTAGTATTATTGACTATATTAGGCATATTGGGAATTGCAGCAATTTATGTATATTTTTCTTATACTTTAATGATAATAGGTAAAAAAACAAAAACTGGGGAAAAATGGATGGCATGGATACCTTTTGTTCAATATTATTATATTTGTAAAATAGGAAAGAAACCAACTTGGTGGATGAGTTTTTTCATTATACCTCCAGTAATAAATAATATATCTAATTATATATCACTAAATTCGATAGTATTATCTTTGATTACAATAATATCGACAGTATATGTGGTTATGATTTGGATGAATATAGCAGAAAGAAGGAAAATGAGTAAGTGGTTAGGATTAATGGAACTTGTACCAATTGCAAATTTAGTGATGATGGGAATCTTAGCATATTCTAAAAAATAAAATGACAAATATTTTAGTTGTACTAGCACCAGAAAAATTTCAAGATGATGAATTTTTCATTCCAAAACATATTTTAGAATCAGCAAAAATAAAAATAACTACAACTTCATTAGAAAAATTAGCAGAAAGTACTGGAGAAAAAATAATTAAAATTGATGTTCTCTTAACAGATGTTAAATCAGAAGATTATGATGCAATATTACTTGTTGGAGGGCCAGGAGCAGTAACGTATATAGACAATCCAACAATTCATAAATTAATTAATGATTTTAATAATGAAAAAAAACTAATTTCTGCAATTTGTATATCTCCAGCAACACTTGCTAGAGCAGGAGTATTAATAAACAAACAGGCAACGATCTGGAACGGAAAAAAAGAAATATTTAAAGAAACAGATGTTGAATTTGTGGATGAACCAGTAGTCATTGATGAAAATATAATAACTGCTAATGGTCCAGAGGCTGCAGAAGAATTTGCTAAAGCAATAATAGATTTTATTTAACTAATTTTTTTAATTTTTTTAATTCTTCATTAAAAAGTTTCACTTCTTCAATAGTATTATATAGATAAAAACTAGCACGAACACTACCCTTAATATTTTTAGAATTAAACCAAGAGTGCAAACAATGAGCTCCACTACGGACCATGATATTCTTACTGCTATCTAACATCATAGCAACTTCATGAGAATTAAGTCCAGGAATATTAAAATTGAAAATCCCACTTTCACCAAGATAACCAATAATTTCCAAACCTTCAACATCTATATGCTGTTTTAACATCTTTTCATGTTTTTCAATATTATCAAGACCGACTTTCATAAGAAATTTAGCAGCAGCACCCAATCCAACAATCCCTGCATAATTTTGCAGACCAGCTTCAAATTTATGAGGTAATTTTTCTAATTTGAAACTATCATAAGTACTATCATAAACAGTTTCACCACCTAATATGAACGGATTCAAGTCGTTCAATAAATTTTCCTTACCATACAAAACACCAATTCCAGTTGGACCCAACATTTTATGTCCAGAAAACACTAAAAAATCAACATCTAATTTACGAACATCAATTTTTTTATTTGGAACTGTTTGTGCAGCATCAAGTAAAACTAAAGCACCATTATTATGTGCAATTTCTATTATCTCCCTTACGGGCAAAGTATATCCATCAAGGTTACTAGTATAAACAATAGATACTAAATCTGCTCCAACAACCTTCTCAGAAAAGTCATCTAAATTAAAAGTATTATCTAGATTAGATTTTACAACCCTATGTTCAAATTTTTGCCAAGGCAATAAATTAGAATTATGTTCTCGATCACTAGTAACCACCACATTAAATTTTAATGAATGGGCAATCAAATTAATTGCTTCAGTTGCATTCTTTGTAAATATTATTTCTTCAGATTTTTTTGCACCAATTAATTTCTTTATAGAATCTCTAGCCATATTAACTTCTTTAGTTAACCTAATGCCTAACTTATGGTGACTCCTACCTGCACAAGATGGATATTCAGAATAGTATTCATTAATCTTATCAATAACACACCTAGGCCTCAGGGGCATACATGCATTGTCAAAATAAATTATATTTTTCTTTAAAATAGGAAATTCATTTCTTATTTTTTCGACATTCATCCAGAACAATCCCCACAATCACATTCATCCCCACATTTTTCACAATGACCACTTTCACAAAGGGGATCGCCACAACTAACTATCTCTTCCTCTGGAGTAAAAATACATTGATCAGGATCAGCATTTGGTCCAGCACAATTATCATATACAATTAGATTATATGCACCCACTGCACCCCACACCATACTAACAACGAATAAAATAACAAATATCCATGAAAAAATCTCATAATTTTTATAAACTCCCCTAGCAGTACGGGGACTAAACTTCATTAAATTTCCAATAATACTACTTTTCATTTTTTCATTAAAATTAGATTCGCACTTTTTAAAAAGTAATCTCCTAAAAACACAGTCAAAAGATTCTTTTGCAAGAGATCTATATCTAACTGAAAAAATTCCAAGTATTCCAAATATTATCCACGCAACTAAACATAACATATTAACATAATATAATTAGTTTATTTAAAAATATTTCGAATTATTAACAAAAGATTTTTAATACCTGCAAATAATCTTAAAAAAAAATGATAGATCCGATTGCATTAGAATTAGGCCCATTTACTATTAAGTGGTATGGAATAATAATGGCATTTGGTTTCCTAGCAGGAATCTATATTTCTTCAAAATTAGCAAAATATAGAAATTTGAAAAAAGAAGATATTCAAGATTTTTTTGTATATTTAATTCCCTCCTCAATAATTGGTGCTAGAATTGGACACATATTAATGGAAGATTTACAATACTATCTCTCTAATCCATTTGAAATTATTGCAATCTGGCATGGGGGATTAGCATTCCAAGGTGGATTAATAGCTGCAGTAATAACAGGAGTATATTTTTGTAGAAAACGAAAAATAAAATTTTATAATCTTGCAGACATAATTGTGATACCACTATCATTTGCATTAATATTCGGAAGAATTGCAAACTTAATCAATCAAGAATTGTATGGAAAATTAACAACATTACCCTGGGGAATAAATATAGATGGAGTAGAAGGGAAAAGACATCCATCTCAGATATATGAATCAATAAAAAATCTAATAATATTTATAATATTATCATTCATGATACAAATAAAGAACTTGAAAAGAGGAATAATCTTTTGGACATTTGTTTTATTATATTCTATCCTAAGATTTTCAGTTGAATTTTTTAGAGATTGGCCAACAACACTAATTGGACTAACAACTGCACAATTAATAAGTATTCCATTAGCAATCTTAGCTATGATCATGTTGAATAGAATAAAGAATAAATAAGAAAAGTTTATATATAATTTTTAAGTTTCATATTTCATGAGGTTGAATACATTACATCAAAGGGGAATTAAAACAGCACTAGTTCTATTAATTTTTGTAATAATTACATCATTTACCTTGGCACAGATAAATAATATAACTGGCGCAGCAATACTAATTGAACAAAAAGAATATACAAAATGTTTAACAGAAAAAAATGTTGAATTATATATAACTGAGAATTGTCCGAAATGCGTGGCACAAAAAGATATTTTCGAAAAAAATTTCAAATATATAAACTCTATAGATTGTTCAGACAAACTCACTGAATGTGAAACATTAGGATTAACTGAATATCCTACTTGGATAATTAATAATCAATTATTTATTGGAATATATTCACTTAATGAGTTAGTAGAATTTAATGAATGTAATTAATATTAATCGGAGAAAAAGATGGAAGAACATAAAAGAAAGAAAAAAATAAATACCTGGAAAGTTTCAAGCTTTACCTTGGGTTTTTTGTTAGTAATTAGTATTCTAACAGGAAGTTTTGGAATGAATATAGTTGGAACAACAGGAAATGTAGTAGCAGAAAATGCAGTAGACTACATTAATACGAACCTATTACAGGGACAAGCAACAGCCGAGCTAGGAATAGTTACAAATGAAGAAGGATTAATCAAAGCAGAGATATCAGTAATGGGTCAAAATATGGATGTTTATATGACTGAAAATGGTAACTTATTATTTCTACAAGCAATAAATATGGCTGAAGAAATAGAAACACCCGTAGCTCAAGATCAACCAACTACACAAGATATTCCGAAATCTGATAAGCCAGTAATTGAAGCATTTATTATGAGTCATTGCCCATATGGTACACAGATAGAAAAAGGATTATTGCCAGTAGCAAATGCATTAGGTGATAAAATAGATTTTAAATTTAAATTTGTTTATTATGCAATGCATGGTGAAACTGAAGTAGTAGAACAATTAAATCAACACTGCATTCAAGAAGAACAAAATGATAAATTCTTAACTTATCTAGAATGTTTCTTGGAGGCAGGAGATAGTGAAGGTTGTTTGGCTTCAACAGAAATTAATCTAGAATCATTAAATGAATGTACGACAAGAGTTGATGAAGAATTTAATGTTATGGCAAATTTAGAGGATGAATCAAGTTGGTTAAGTGGTAAATTCCCACTATTCGATATACATAAAGCAGAAAATGACTTGTATAGCGTTGGAGGCTCACCTACATTGGTTATCAATGGACAAGTAGCTCAAAGTGGAAGAGATTCTGTAAGCTTACTTAACACAATTTGTAATGCATTTAATATTGCTCCAGAAGAATGTAACACAGAATTTGAAGCAGTAGCTCCGGGCCCAGGATTTGGTTGGGATTCAACAGGCGCAAGTAATAATGCAGCGGCATGCGGTAGTTAATAACTACCTTTTTTTTCTTTTTTTAGTTTAGTTAAATTTAAATAACATAAATTCTAAATTTACCTTAAAGAGGTAAAATGAAAATAAAATTCTGTGGTGCAGCAAAAATAGTAACAGGATCATGTTACTTATTGACAATAGGATCAACTCAAGCTTTAGTTGATTGTGGTATGTTTCAAGGACGAAAAGAAATAACAAAATTAAATTATGAACCTTTTCAATTTGATCCAAAAAAGATAAAATATGTATTTTTAACTCATGCACATATAGACCATTCTGGATTAATTCCAAAATTAAAAAAATATGGATTTAACGGAAAAATATTCACTACGCCTGCAACGGCAGATTTATGTAAAATTATGCTGGAAGATAGTGCCCACATACAAGAGATAGATACAGAAAGAGAAAATAGAAGAAGAAATAGAAAAGGAGAAAGTCCAAGAGAACCAATATACACTCAAGATGATGTAAAGGCAGTATTACCTCAATTTAGAAAAGTACATTATGATAAAACTTACAAGATAGATGAAAATATAAAAGTAAGATATCGTGATGCAGGACATATTCTAGGTTCTGCAATAATTGAATTATATATATCAGAAAAAAACAAAACTAAAAAATATGTATTTTCTGGAGACCTTGGACAATGGGACGCACCAATAATAAAAGATCCAACTTTAATAAAAACTGCAGATTATGTATTCATAGAATCAACTTATGGTGATAGATTACATGAAAAAATAGGCAGCAGGGATCAATTACTTAAAAAATATGTTCAAAAAACTTTCAAAAAAAATGGAAAATTAATAATTCCTTCTTTTGCAATCGAAAGAACTCAAGAATTATTATATGCCTTCAATAAATTAATAAAAAGTGGCGAATTACCTAATGAAAAAATATATTTAGATAGCCCCTTAGCAATAAAGGCAACTGAAATTTTCAAAAAACATTCTGAATTATTTGATCAAGAAACAATGAATAAATATAGGAATCCATTTAGTTTCAAAAATTTAGTATACACTCCAACTGCACAAGATTCTATGAAATTGAATGCTTCAAAAGAAAAATCAATAATAATTGCTGGAAGTGGTATGTGTACCGGTGGAAGAATAAGACATCATTTCAAACATGGAATTTGGGACAAAAAAAATACAGTTTTATTTGTAGGATATCAAGCAGAAGGAACATTAGGTAGAAGAATTCTAGAAGGTGAAAAAAATATTAGAATGATGGGCCAGGAAGTAGTTGTAAGGGCGAATATTGAAAAAATAAATAGTTTTTCAGCTCATGCAGATTACAAAGAATTAATAAAGTGGGCAGAAGGTTTCGAAAACAAACCAAAAAAAATATTTATAATGCATGGGGAAGAAAGAGCAGCAATATCTTTAAAAGATAAGTTAGAAAAAAAAGGATTTAATTGTTATATCCCTGAATTAAATGAAAATATAAAAATATAAGAAAAGAAGATTTTACTCTTCTTTTTCTAAATCTTTTGCTGCTTCTTCATAAACTTTGCCTGCACCCTTGAAAGGTTTGCTAACAAAATCATAAGTAGCCTTAGCGCCAGTTTTTATAAGATACCATGGGCTTGTTGCTTTTTGTTCCATAACATCTTCAAGTTGTGCATTCAATAAATCAGTTTTAACTCCGAATTCACCACTTAATTTAGTAGTTAAGTCTTCTTGGTTAGTTGTTAAAGCCGCATAGTTATCTGCACCAGTTTGTTCAACATCATTAAGTCTAGCTAATACACCAGTAGTACTATCTACTATAGTATTCTCAATTGTATCAATTTTACTAGATATGTTTTCTTGATTAACTGTTAAAGCTGCATAGTTATCTACACCAGATTGTTCAACATCATCAAGTCTAGCTAAAATTCCAGTAGTACTATCTACTATTGAATTTTCAACAATATTTAATTTACTATCTAATGAATTGTACTGTCTAGCACCTTCAATTTTTACATCACGTATATCTTTATGTATTGCTGTAACAACACCAGCAGTTCTATCTATAGCTAATCTTGCTTCTTGATCCATATACAAGTTTGTAGTAATATTTAGTGCTGTAAATAATGCTAATGTACCTACTGCATATGTTAATCCCCTATTTGTTTTATGCATTTTATTTATTTCCTCCTCTGAGAAAAATTTACCTTTAATTTCAGGTTCTTCTTCAACTTCTTTAATTATATCTTCTATTGGTTTTTCAGTAATCATTAATGGAGTACCATCACTATTTACGTGATTACTTAGTCCATAACCATCTGCTTCATCAGCAAATCTTTCACTGTCTTTAGCACCAGGTATACCCCTAAGTCTAACATAGTTTCCATCCTTACCTAACCAACCAACCTCTCTTACAAAAGTATCAAGTGATTCTTGATTATTGGAATCAATATCAAATACATAAACTTCATCATTTAATGAATAATCTTTAATATCATATTTTGAAAAAAATTCATTGATTCTAGATTGATCCATATTATCGAACTTCACATTAATCTCATTAATATTACCTTTAGTTTTTCTTGAAATTATTTCAGGTCCAGATTTTATTCTTCGACCACTAGCGAAAATTCCCTTGTTTTGTAATATATTCATCTTATTTATTCTCCTGATAACGTTAATTATCATTACTCAGTAGTAATAGTTAACCATTTATAAATGTTACGATTGACTACCATTTCTAAAAAATATGAACTCCTTACATCATGGGCCAGTAAATTTTATAAATATATCTTTTAATAACTCACTATGACTTGTAAAAAATGTTTAACAAAACCGGTAATAAAACTACCAAATAATAATATTTCATTATGTAAAAAATGTTATTTGAGATATTTTGAAAAAAAAGTAAGAAAAACTATCCGAATATATAAACTTTTCAAAAAAGGCGATACAGTAGGAGTAGCATTATCTGGTGGAAAGGATTCTATGGCAACCTTACAATTATTACATTCACTAACACAACAACAAAGAACAACAAAAATAATAGCAATAGCAATTGATGAAGGAATAAAGGGATATAGGGATGAAACTTTGAAATTTGCAAAAAAGTTCTGTAAGGAAAATAAAATTCCATTAAAAATTACAAGTTATAAAAAAGAATTTGGAATGACATTAGATCAAATTTTAAAAAAATTAGATATTCATCCATGTAGTGTCTGTGGAGTATTTAGAAGATATTTATTAAACAAAGAAGCAAAAAGAAATAAATTAACTATTCTGGCAACAGGACATAATCTAGATGATGAAGCACAGACTATTTTAATGAATCAATTTAGAAACAATATGGCTGCTGCTTCAAGGTTAGGCCCATTGACTGGGATAAAGGATGATAAAAAATTTATAAGGAGAATCAAACCCTTATACTTCTTAACAGAAAAAGAAATTATGACTTATGCATTCTTAAATAATTTAGTAACTCCTTTCAATGAATGCCCATATGCAGAAGATTCATTCAGAAGCAGAGTTAGAGAATCACTAAATAATTTAGATAAAGAATATCCCAGTACAAAAAGTTCAATTATAAATTCATTTTTAGATATATTACCTATATTAAAAGAACATTATAAAACTGGAGATATAAATTATTGTAAGGAATGTGGAGAACCAACTTCAAAAGAAAAGTGCCAAGCATGTGAATATTCGGAATTAATAAGAAAATGAAAATTAAAGCATATGATGAAAGAAATAAAAAAAACATAGAATTAGAAGTTGATTCAATAAAAGAAGCTGCAAAAGAACTAAAAATAAATTTAGAAGAAGTAATAGTTGTCAAAAACAATGAATTAGTTACAGAAAGTGCAGAACTTAAAGACAATGATGAAATAAAATTTTTATCAGTAATTTCCGGTGGTTAATTTCCAATATATTTTGAATACAAATTCTTTGCTTCTCGTTCAGATTTAGCTTTAATCAAAATTTTATCTTTAAACACAGTCATCTCTTTATACTTGAAAACCTTACCAAATTTTTTAGCACCAATAAAATTTCTTTTCTTTACTTTTTTTGGTTTATCAAATAAATAACTAGAGCCCATACAAAGATTTACAGCATGTAAATCTCCTCCGCCATTAAGTCGTTTATATTCTCCAGAACAAACAGAACAACTATTCTTGTTATTAACTTTAATTTTAAGAATATCATTCTTATCAACATCTAAATAAATAAGATCTTTTTCAGGATTTTTATTAATTATAATCTTTATTGCTTCATTAACTTGGATTGAAGAGATCATGGACGTCACAGTATTCAAAACTCCAAAAGACTCACAAGTCCCAGGACTTTGGAGACTTTCAAAAATACAATTGAAACAAGGCCCCTTTGGAGAAACATTGTAAACATAACCCTGGCCTTTGATAGCTGAAGAAAAAATCCACTTGATTTTATTCTTTTTACAATAATCATTTACTAAAAATCTAGTTTGCATATTATCTGTACAATCAAGAACTAAATCTGAATCAATTATATCTATATTCTTATGATCTAAATTATCAAAATAACATTTTACTTTTGCCTTTTTATTTATTCCATTAAGAAATTTTTTAGCAACTTCAACTTTTGGTTTACCGATATCTGAAGCTAAAAACATGTGCTGCCTTTGAAGATTAGAACCCTCAATAAAATCCCTATCAATTAATATTAAATGTTTTACTCCTGATCGAACTAATAACTCGGCAGTCAGACTACCTAATGCACCAATGCCCACTATTGCAATTTTTGCATTTTCTAATTTTTTTTGAGCATCTTTTCCTATAACTAATTCTTGCCTAGATAAATCCATAGTTAATTAAGAAAATAAAGATTTAAAAAAGTTGGCAATTCTTTCAAAAAAAGACATATCTTTAGAAGTTAATACTGATTCATAAACCCAGTATATATTAGAAGGATCAAGAGTATTAGTGGGATTAAAAGATCCTATTTCTGTAGGAAATTGAGGGTTAATTTCATAAATATTCTCTTGAGCTATACTTTGTAAATAAATATCTGAAAATATGCTTTCTTGATTAACTGATATTAAATTCCATCCTGATACTAATGGAAAAACATAGGCACTAATTAGGTTAGTTCCAATAATTTCTAAACTAGTTATCTCAGTAGAATATACATAATACCCCTTTAATGGTTCAATAAGGAACTCATCCCCTTCTTTATTAGAAAAATCAGCCACCCATGATCCCTCCCTATAGTCCAAAATTAGTGGACTGATAAATTCCGAAGAATTTAAAGTGACATTAATATTAACAGAGAATATATTCCAGCCTTGTTCAAATGAGATTACTTGTGATGCCTCACACTGGCCACAATCTCCTGAACAAGTTAAACAAGTTTCATCCCCCTCACATAAATCATCACCACAAGAAGGACTATTGGGTAAATTAATACCGAAAAATTCCTGAGTTTCATTAATTAAAAAATCCCCAAAAATTGGACCAATAACATTATTCGCAAAATCATTAGGATGAGAATCAACACCAGTAGAGTACTCATCTTTCAAGAAATTATAATAGTCCGAGTAAGAATCTTTTTCAACAAGAAACTCCCTAATATCGAAAATTACAACATTCTCATGATCTGCCCCATCATCTAACCACTCATTTTTTACCCACTCAGTAAATTCTGTGGCCCTCGCAGCATTTTCCCTAGGAGTTCCAGCAGAAGAATAATCTTTATTTCTAGGGGGGAGAGTAAACACAATAAACAAAGTGGAATTATATTCATCAAAGGTTTCCAATAATGCAACATATTGTAATTTATAATTTTCTAAAGATTTTCTTGGAAAAAGTACATTTGACAAACCTTGATCTTCTAAAATATCTGATCCCCCATAACAATGTTTTAAAACTACAATTTCATGAGATTCGACAATATTATCTAAACATTCTATACACCTATATCCATCTCCGCTACACAGCTCTGAATTACAAGAACTCAAATCATTAACCCATAAATTCCAATAATCAAAAGGATAATTATTCCATGCATAAGGAGAATAATCTCTTTCCCCAGGGTACTCCCAGTTTTCAATAGAATATGAAGTATTTTGTTCATCATTATAACCTGCAATAAAGTTTTCAAGACCCATATCAGAATAATTATATAAATTACCTCCTACAGAATGATGCAAAAACAGAATATTTTCATCTCCAGCAGCATAAGAAAATCCAGACAAACAAATTAGAAAACTAATAAAAATTCCCATTAAACTAATTATTATTTTCATTTTTTATTCAACCTTTGTAATTCTTATTCCCTCAATCAATTCATTATCCCAGAATAAAGAAGCGAAATACTGTCCAGAGGGTAATTCGGAATAATCAAAATTGAATTCATTGATACCTTCAACTAATTCTATACCGACTTCTTTTAAAAGCCTCCCCTTCAAGTCAAATACTTTCCAATTAAATGTGTCATGAACACCTCCATTGTTTAAGATAGTGGTTTGTCCAGTTCCAGTAGGATTTGGAAATACATTCTCAATAGTAGGAAATAAATCTTCAGAAATTTCTTCAAAACCAATACCACTTATCCCAGGATTAATATTATATCTAGCTTCACTCCACAAACTTTTTGGACCCTCCCTATCTAATGAATCAACACCACTAACTCTCATTTGATAGTTTAATCCTTCCTCATATCCAAGAAAATATTCCCCTCCTTCCCCTGTAGAAGGAGTAGCACCAAGAGATATTTCATCAATCAATTGATTCTCCTCATCCAGAATACCCATGTATAAATTATAATATACTACTGAAGTACCTTCTGTGGGTGCAGTCCAACTCCAAGTGACATAATCAAGGTCTGTACCCGTAGGATCAACAAAAATGAATGGCCGATTAGTTACATATGAATATGCATGGTTTTCTTTAATTGGATCAACACCTGTAAATCTCCCTAGATTTGAATCATAGTATCTTGCACCAAAATAATACAAACCAGAATCATCTAATTCTTTTCCAGTTGCAAAACTAAATGTTATTCCATTATTCCTAATTTCCTGTCCAAAGGGTAATGATTTGAACTGTTTTATAATTTCACCAAACAAATCAGTTATCAACCTATTACTAAAAATCCTATCTGAATGATAATATTC
>JABICB010000014.1 GCA_018652475.1 archaeon | reverse complement strand
TTGAAACTACTGGAACTGGTTGCCCAGTTGGTCCAGATCCTTCCGTATGCTGTAGAGAAATCATTTGTGGAGATGGATATAGGGATGGTTTAGAAAAATGTGATGAAGGTATTGGAAATGGGGAAGAATGTGTTCCTGAATATGGTTCAAAATGTGATTATTGTTCAACAAACTGTAAATTTATAACATTAGGCGGTGCGTATTGTGGGGATGGAAAGTGTAATTCGGAGTATGAATCAGAAGAAACTTGTTCAGAAGATTGTGGTACTTCCGGGGGCTCTTGTGGAGATGGGATTTGTTCAAAATCAGAAGATTGTAGTTCTTGTAAAGAAGATTGTGGCTGTAATAAGAGTCAATATTGTAATGAAGGAATATGTTTAGAATACCCTTACTGTGGAGATGGTAATTGTGATCTAAGTGAAACTTGCGGTTCATGTTCAGAAGATTGCGGTGATTGTAATTATGATAAGGAATACTGTGGAAATAAAATATGCTCAAAATCAGAGAGTTGTAAATCTTGCGAAAAAGATTGCGGAAAATGTACTGGATTCTGTGGAGATGATGTATGTGATAAACTTTCAGAAAATTGCAAATTATGCGAAAAAGATTGCGGAAGTTGTACTGACGAAGATGAAAACATTGCAGATGGCCAAATAGCAGAGTTAGAAAAAGAATTCCTTAAAGAAGTGGGGTTCAAAGATCATGAATTAAAAGTAATAACTTCAACAATAAACCCCTTAAAGAATTCGTTTTCAAAATATCAAAAAAATAATATATTATTAAGTAAGTCTTTAATAAAAACAGAAGAAATAAATTATCAAATTACAAAAAAATATTCAACAGAAGGAGATAAACAACAAATAGTATTCTCATTTATGGAACAAAGGCCGAAAGATATTTTATTATCTGGTCCGATAGAATTAACAACAATCTCAATAATAAAAACTCATGAACAAGTTCCGCAATTATATATAGATCTATCAAAATTATTCTAAAATGGATGCCAAAGAATTCACACCAAATAAAGTTGAAAAAGCTAAACTAAAGAGTGAAGTAAAAACATTTCTAAAAAAATTCAAAAATATAAAAGATATGAAATTCATGGTTGGAGGATCTTATGCAAAAAATACTTGGCTACCGAATAACCAAGATATAGATATTTTTGCAAAATTTAATTATAAAAAATATAAAGATAAAGATTTATCAAAAGAATTAAAAAAAATATTATCAAAACACTATAAATTAGAATTAGTTCATGGATCAAGAGATTATTTCCATATAAAAAGGGATAATGTCATTTTAGAAATAGTTCCCATTTTCGATATAAAAAATCCAAGAGAAGCAAAAAATGTTACAGATGTTTCACCATTACATGTAAAATACATAAAAAAGAAAACAAATAAAAAAATTCAGAATGAAATAAGATTATTAAAACAATTTTGTAAGGCAAATGAATTATATGGTGCAGAGAGTTATATCAGAGGTTTTTCTGGCTATGTTTTAGAGGTTTTAATGGTATATTATAAGACATTCAATAATTTAATCAAGGAAGTAAAAACATGGGAAGAAAAGGTTGTATTGGACCCATCAAAATCATATAAGTCAGAAAGAGAAATAATAAACGAATTAAATGAATCAAAGAAAGTTTCCCCCTTAATTTTAATTGATCCCGTACAACCAAATAGGAATGCTGCAGCTGCACTAGGAAAAAAAGTATTTTCTAAGTTTATATCTTTAGCAAAAGTTTATGATGGTTCAGAAGGTTATTTCAAAAGAAAAGAAGTCAAATTAAGTGATTTGAAGGGATACATAATACTAGAAGTAGTTCCAAAAATAGGAAAGAAAGATATTGTGGGGGCAAAGATAGTAAAAACATTAGAGAGATTAAAAACAAAGCTGGAAGCAAGTGATTTCGAAGTAAAAGATTATGGTTGGAAGTGGGAAGAAAAAGCACATTTTTGGTTTAAGGTAGATAAAATTAGATCAAAAACAAAGAGACATTATGGGCCAGAAAAAAAATTCAAAAAACACTTAATGATATTCAAAAAGAAATGGAAAGATTATAAAATTTCAGAATCAAAAGGAAAAGTTTACGTAACATTAGAAAGAAAGTTCACTAATCCAAGAGAATTCTTGAAAGAAGAAATAAAAAAGAAATTTATAACAGAAAATATAAAGAAAATTAATATTTTATAGAATCTAATAGGTTTTTTATTAAATCAATTTTATTATTAAATTCAGGGCTAGGATATTTTTCAACAGAGTTAGATAAATTATTAATCTCTTCATTAATATTATCAAGACCATTCAGTTTATTTTCAAGATTTAAGTCTCTTCTAATTGCATACTCTACATACATACCATTTTTCATAAATCTTTCACAGGCTTCACCCTCTTGACCTTTTTTAGTTTGATAAATATAGTTATTACCATATTCACTTGGAGAAATAAGTTTGAATCCTAAATCAGTTCCAATCCTTTCGGGAAAATCACTAAAAGGCCCAGCCATGTCATAAAAACTAACTAATATCTCTCCATTAGCATAATCAGGTATATATTTATTTGAATTCATAAACTAAGAAATAAGAAAGAATATATAACACTTTGTAAAAAACCAAAAAACTTATAAATAAAATAATAAGATACACTATATCTTATTCTTAAGAGGTATATTAAAATGAAAGATAATATTTCAGATTTAGTTCAGAAGGGAACTACTACAGTAGGCATAGTTTGTAAAGATGGTATAGTACTAGCTGCAGATAAAAGAGTTAGTGCAGGTTACTTAATTTCTAACAAAAAGATGAATAAAATTCACAAGATATCTGATTATTCTGCAGTAACAATGGCAGGATTAGTATCAGATGCTCAATTAATCACAAAATTAATCAAAGCAGAAATAAGACTAAGGAGAATACGTTCTGCAAAAGAACCCTCAACAAAAGAAACAGCAAATCAATTAGCAAATATATTATATAAAAATATTAGAACACCATCCATGGTTCCAGGAATAGTGGGATTCTTATTAGGTGGTTCAGATTCAAAAGGTCATCATTTATATGAGTTAGGTGTTGATGGTTCAATAACTCCAACTACAGATTTCTGTTCAAATGGATCAGGGTCTTCATTAGCATACGGAGTATTGGAAACTTTATATTCAGAAGGACTAGATACTGAAGCAGGCATAGAATTAGCACTAAAAGCAATTGGTGCAGCATTACAAAGAGATATGCCAACTGGCGACGGTATTGATGTTTTCGTTATTACAAAAGAAGGTGTAAAAATTCATCCAACAAGAAGGATAAGAAAAACACTAGAATAGTAATTCTTAAATTAAAACAAAAATGGTAGTAAAAATAATAGAAACTATAAATGGGTTATTACCTAGCGATGCAAATATTTCACAAGTGGCATTTGAAGGTGCAAATATAGTTTTATACACAAAAAATGTAGATTTCTTTAATAATCACAACGGCATAATAAAAGATATAGTAAAGACAATAAAAAAAAGAGTGGAATTGAGAGCCGATCCATCATTATGTTTAGAAATAGAAAAAGCAGAAACACTAATAAAAAAAGCAATAGGAAAAGATGCTGGAAAAATAAATATTATATTTGATCACCAAAGGGCTCAAGTAATAATTGAAGCTGAAAAGCCTGGTCTTGCAATAGGTAAGAGTGGTGAAAATTTAAAAGCAATAAAAAAGAATACACTATGGATACCATTTGTTAAACGTATTCCTGCAATAAAATCTAAAATTATAGAAAATATTAGGCAAGTTCTTTACGCAAACGATGATTATAGAAAAAAATTTTTACACTCAGTTGGTGAAAGAATTTATGGTCCTAAGAAAAGAGAAGGTAAAAAAAGTTGGGCACGTTTAACTTTTTTAGGCGGAGGAAGACAGGTAGGGAGATCTTCTTATTTATTACAAACTCAAGAATCAAATATATTGCTAGATGCAGGAATTAATGTTGCAGCAACAGGCGAAGATGCATATCCTCATTTAGATATTTCAGAATTAAAAATTAATGAATTAGATGCAGTAATCTTATCACATGCACACCTAGATCATTCAGGAATTTTACCCCTATTATTCAAATATGGTTACAGGGGACCAATTTATTGTACTGCACCAACAAGAGATATTGCAGCATTACTTTGTTTAGATTTAATTTCAATTAATAAAAATGAAACTGGAAAAGAATTATATTCTTCTTCAGAAGTAAAAGAAATGGTAAAACATACTATCGTTTTAGATTATGAAGAAGTTACGGATATTACTCCTGATGTGAGATTAACATTATACAACGCTGGACATATTTTAGGTTCAGCCTTATGCCACTTACATATTGGAAATGGACTGCATAATTTTATGTACACTGGAGATATGAATTACGAAACTTCAAATTTATTACCTTCTGCAGCAACAAGATTTCCAAGATTAGAAACTTTAATGGTTGAAGCAACATATGGTGGAAAGGACGATATAATGTCAACCAGGGAAGATGCAGAAGATTATTTAGTTGGAATTATAAAATCGACCATGGCAAGGGGTGGAAAAGTTCTGATGCCAGTTTTAGGAGTTGGAAGATCACAAGAAGTAATGGTAATTTTAGAAAAAGCAATGCGTGAAGGAAAACTAGACCAAGTTCCAATTTTTGTACAAGGAATGGTTTGGGATGTTACCGCTATTCATACTACTTATCCGGATTTTTTCAATTCAAGGATAAAAAAAGAAATATTTCATAAAGACTCAAATCCATTTTTATCAGATATTTTCAAGAGAGTGGGATCTCATAAAGAGATGATGCAAATAGTAGATGATCATGGCCCTTGTGTAATCATGGCTACTTCTGGAATGATGACTGGTGGAGCATCAGTTGAGTATTTCAAACACTTGGCAGATGATCAAAGGAATTCATTAGTTTTAACATCTTATCAAGGAGAAGGTTCATTAGGTAGAAGACTACAACAAGGTGAAAAAGAGATACTTTTCCAAGAGGGAAATAGACAATTACCAGTAAAGGTAAAATTAGATATATATTCAATTCATGCATTTACAGGACATAGCGATAGGAATCAATTGATGAATTATTTTAGAAGAGCATCACCAAGACCAAAAAGAATCATAATGGTACATGGAGATAGTTCAAAATGTTTAGATTTAGCAAGTTCTGTTCATAAAATGATGAGAATAGAAACACTAGCACCAAAAAATCTAGAAACTATAAGATTAGTCTAATTGTATTACTTAATAGTAATAACACATAGAAACTTTTATAAACTGTTATTTTGTTAATTATTTATATAAAAATGAATAAAATAATTTTCGCATTAATAGGAATATTTTTAATAGGTTGGTTTTCAAATTCAGTATACAGTAATGAATTTCTAGAACAACCCTCTATATTCACCTCAAATGAGTTGATATCTCCATTTGATAGAATTAGCACAAATCAGATATTAATTTCAGAAAGTAGTATTTTGATCAGAATAGATAATGCAATTTTAGCAGAATATGCAGATACAAACTCAATGGATCCTGTATTAGATAATGGGGCAACAGGGATAGAAATAATTCCAGAATCTAAAACTTCAATAAAAGTTGGAGATATAGTTTCTTTCGAAACAGATTCAAATAATAATTTAATAGTACATAGAGTAATATTTATAGGGGAAGATGAAACGGGGTGGTATTGTGTCACAAAGGGAGATAATTCAAGATTCACTGACCCTGGAAAATTAAGATTTAATAAAATAAGATATTTATTGATAGGAGTATTATACTAAAATGGGAATAGAAAAAATAATTTGCGAAACAAAAGAAAAATATAAAGAAAATATCACTAGATTAAATAACGAAGGCTGGAAATTAGAAAAAGTAGCAGAAGATTATGCAAAATTTAAAAATAATTTTCCAATACTAATTGAGACCACTGCATATATGAGAATATTTAGTCTGCCAGATTACACCGAAGTTTATTACAAACCTAAACAAGAAGAGTAATTAACCAACCGACTAAACAACCGGCAGTTAAAAATGGCATAGCTGGATAAAACTTTTTTTTCTTACTAAAAGTTAATAATAATACTAGTGCAATACCTGCAAATAAACTAACAATCATTGCTTCAAACATACCACTAGTTTTCAAAATAACTCCTGAGAATAATAAGGGGAATCCTATGTCTCCGCCCCCAAGTATTGCAAATTTATTTTTATCATAAGGGATTAGTAATCCTGCAAATAATTTAGACTCTGTTTGAAATTTAGCCATTTTAACCATATGTTTAGTTTTCCAAACTGCAATTATGTCATAGACTGAGATTACAATTAATAATATTCCAATGGACATGAGATTAAGTATTGGTACAAAAACTCCGGCAAGCCCACTATAAATAAATAGTTCGCTGATATTATGTGCCCACATATTCGGCCTCAAGACTTTAAATATTGCAAAAGTAAGGGCCATAAACAGTGCAATGTACTGTTGAACAAAAGCACTAAAACTAATCAATAATGCATAAGTTACAGCCATAAAAAACCAAGCTTTCCAAATTTTGAATGCATTAAATTTTATCAATAATAAAATGATGGCAGTAGCAATTATTATTGCAATTATTATTGGGATATAACTAACTTCCTCACTAACTTCTGGACGTTCAATACCCATGGGTAAAACTTCATCAACTAAATAAGAATTTGTAACAAATAATCCGATAATATGGGCAGTCATGAATAATAAAAATATCAATGCTGTAACTTTCACAGTATGTTTCATACTGATAATTTTGTTTTATCATTTATATAATTTTGGTAGATAGTTATTTATATTAATAAAATAATAAACATATATGAAAAAATCATTTTTAAAGAAGGGTTCTAATATCGGCCTTATACTCGGATTAATTTTTGTAGGAATTAATATTTTCTTTAAAGGGAGATTAGGTTATGCAATCCTTTATCCTATGTTTATATTAATTTCAAAAAATAATTCAGTTTGTTCGGGTCAATTTTGTTGGATGATAGAAGAAATAGTTGGAATGACAATTGGGAGCATAGCAATAATAATTCTTTTTATAGTACTTGGCCATATTATTGAAAAAGGATTAAAATTGTGGAAAGTTTAGATAGCTTTTTATATTCATAATACTAAAATCACATATATGAAAAAAGTAGGTTTGGCTCTTGGAGGTGGTACCGCATTAGGTTTGGCACACATTGGAGTTATAGAAATTCTAGAAAAAAATAAAATACCTATAGATTATATTTCTGGAACAAGCAGCGGAGCAATTATTGGTGCATTATACGCTTCAGGGATGAATATATCAGATATAAAAAAAATAGCAGAAACAACAAAATGGGAAAACTTAGTCGATTTTAAAATACCCATTAAGGGAATTTTGTCCGGAGATAGACTAGAGAAATTCATTAGAGTATTATTAAAAAATAAAACATTTGAGGAATTAGATATACCTTTAGCAGTCATAGCAACCGACATTTATAATGGGGAAAAAGTCACATTTAGAAAAGGAGATGTTGCAAGTGCAATAAGGGCAAGCATATCAATACCAAGTATTTTTGTACCTTTCAGATATCAGAATAGAGTTCTTGTTGATGGAGGAGTAGTAGATCCAGTTCCAGTAGAAATATTAAAAAAAATGGGTGCCGATATAACAATAGCAGTCGACTTATCAAAACCAATAAAGAATATTTCGATAAAATCAACTTCGGGAAAAAGTAAAAGATTTATGAAAAAAATTGAAAAAAAGATGATCGAACAAGAATTGGACGAAATAAATAAATATGCTTCAAATCACAAAGCTTCAATACCTTGGTTTTTACAATCTATCTTGAATCATCCACAAAAAATATTTGATTATTTATTAAAAAAAAGACTGAAAACTCCCAAATTATTAACTATAACTTCAAATTCATTTGAAATAATGGTAAATGCATTAAGTAAGTATGCCTTATTAAATGCAGATTATGTAATTAATCCAACTTTAAATAAATTTAATAGATTCGATTTTGATAAATCAAAAGAAATAATCAACAGCGGAAAAAAGGCAACAACGAGATCAATAAAAGATATTAAAAAATTAATAAAATGAGAAAAGAAAATTTTAATGGAATATGTCCAGATTGTAATTCAGAATTACATGAAGGGCAACATAGGTTTGCAGATGGTTTATATTATGTAATCTCTTGTAAAAATTGCGGATTTAAAAAAGAAACTCCAATGGAAGACCATAATAAAATAAAACATTTGAGAAAAAAATGAGTTTAGCAGAATTAAAAGCAGAATTAGAACTAACTAAGAATCCAGAAAAAGCAGGAATACATTCCAGATTTTTTAAAACGGGGAAAGGCGAATATGGGGAAGGTTCAATATTTTTAGGGATAACCGTTCCAGTGTTAAGGAAGATAGCAAAGCGTTATTATACTCTAAATTTCAAGGAGTTGCAAGAATTACTAAATGATAAGATACAAACATATAGATTTATAGCACTAGTAATCTTGGTAGAAGTATACAAAAAAGGAAATGAAGAAACAAAGAAAGAAATTTATAATTTTTATTTAAAAAATTTAAAAAATATTAATAATTGGGATTTGGTAGATACTTCTTGTCCACAAATAATTGGAGATTACTTATTAAATAAAGACAGATCAATTTTATACGAATTTGCAAAATCAAATCATTTATGGACAAAGCGAATATCAATAGTTTCAACTCTAACATTTATCAGAAAAAATCAATTAGATGATACAATAAATATTACTGAGATTTTACTAAAAGACAATCATGACTTAATACATAAGGCATGTGGGTGGATGTTGAGGGAAGCAGGAAAAAGAGATCAAAGAGTATTGGAATCATTTCTAGATAAACATATTAAAGAAATGCCAAGAACTATGTTGAGGTATTCAATAGAAAAGTTCGAAGAAGAAAAAAGAAAAAATTATCTGAATAAGTAACTTTTTTAAATAGAATAAATATCTAATTATTATAGTGGGGGCGTAGCATAACCTGGCTAGTGTTGCCGGCTCCAACCCGGTAGGTGGGGGTTCAAATCCCTCCGTCCTCACTTTCTAATCAAAATATTTAAATAATCAATAATTCAAGAAGTAATTATGGAAGTCACACCTTACAAAGTGGATGGGGAAGTCAATTACAATAAAGTTGTAAAACAATTTGGCGCATCTTTAATAGATGGAAAACTAAAATCCAAATTTAAGGGAGTAAAATTAATAGAAAAAGAATTTTATTTTGCACATAGGGAATTAGATAATATAATAAAAAAGGATTTTGCAATAGTTTCTGGTAGGGGACCTTCTGCACACATGCACCTAGCACATTTAATGACTTTCAAGTTTGTAAAAGAATTACAAGATAAATTTGGATGTCGAGTATTTATTCCATTTTCGGATGATGAAAAATTTTTGTTTAAAACTGGTTTAGATTTTGAAGAAACTCAAAAATTAGCTTATGAAAATGCATTAGATATAATTGCATTAGGTTTTGATCCAAAAAAAACAGAGTTTATTTTTGATGGAACAAATATGAATCAGGAATTATATAACTTATCAATAAAATGTTCAAAAGCAATGACTTACGGAACAGTGAAGTCTGCACTAGGATTAACAAATGATAAGAATATTGGAGTTTCTTTTTATCCTGCCCTGCAGGCAGCACATATATTGTATCCGACATTAAAATATGGCTTACCTACTTTAGTAACTATTGGAATAGATCAAGATGTATTTGTAAAATTAACAAGGGATGTTGCACACAAATTGAAATTAGCAAAACCAGGTTCAATAATGTCAAAATTTATGCCAAGTTTACAAGGAACTTCAAAAATGTCTGCCTCCGTAGAAGCTTCTGCGATTTATACAACGGATTCAGCAAAAGTAATTGAGAAAAAATTAAAAAGAGCTTTTTCTGGCGGAAGAGAAACTTTAGAAGAACATAGAAAAAAGGGCGGAAATCCTGATATGGATGTCTGTTTTCAATATTTAAATTTATTTTTAGAGGATGATGAGAAAAAAATAAAAGAACTCTATACAGATTATAAATCTGGTAAATTATTAACTGGAGATTTAAAAAAATATACAATTAAAAAAGCACAAGATTATTTTAAAGAACATCAGGAAAAAAGAGAAAAAGCAAAAAAATTATTACCTAAATTTTTAAGTTAAAATTCTTTGTTTGATTTATACATTTGATAAAGGCCATAAAACATTTCACTAACTGCAAAATATTCGAGATAATTAAGTTCATGATAACTACTCATACAAGCCAAACTCCCTCCAACTAACATATGAGACATACCATATAGAAGTCTTCCTTCTTCCGGAGAAGATTTAATGAGTTTATTTTCAAGATTTTTTATCATATTTAACCTGTTCATATGCAAGTATAAATAATTTATCTCTACCTATTTGATCTAATTCATCATAACTATCCGTTTCAAAATTAAATGCTGAGTAGATTTCAGGTAATAAAATAATTTTAGAAAATTGTTTCATCAATTTTAGGGATGATAACTCATCACTTCTGAAATAGGGAATAATTTCTTCAGTAATAATCACTTCTAATTCAGAATCATTTAATTTATTTATGGAGTTTATTAATTTCTTCATTTTAACGAATTAACTAACTTTGACATAGTATTAACAAAAAATGGACTCTTAACCCATATTCCTGTATCAGATTGTTCATGAGTATCTTCATCTGTAAGCATAAACAATAATTGTTCATTATCAACTAAGATAAATCTTCCATTATCTTTATCAGATTTAATTGATTGAGTAAATTTATTAATTTCTTCATCATTAATTTTTGAAGGAGAAACTATCTTAACAGAAACACCATTTTTTGATTTCTTTTTTAATATATGTCCAAAACTATCCAGTTTTCTGATTAAACCTTGTTCAGTAGTTGATATAACTATACTAGTTTTAGCATTCCCAATCATTTCTTCAATTTGATTATATAGATTTTTTCTACCTCTTACTGCGCCAGTTATTGTAGTTGGATCCACATGATCAATTCCAGTTTTATATAGATTATTAATTTCAGTAAAAATTTCAGTAGAATTTATTTTATTAATTGACTCAATTCTATTATTCGCATTAGTTTTGATTTCTTTTTTAATTCTAGCTAACACTTCTTTTGGGTCAACAGCGATATAGTTGATAGGTTTACCAACTTTCATGATAATAAAACCTCTTTTTTCTAAGGCCTCTAAGACATCATAAGTTCTTGATCTTGGAACTTCACTGATATCTGATATTTCCCCTGCTGTAGCTACTCCCTTGGATAGCAATGCTGCCCAAACTTTCACTTCATATTCATTTAAGCTGAATGATGATTTTAATTTTTTTAAAAAGCTAGTTTCTAATATCATTATATATTCATTACAAATGGGCCATTTATAAACCTTTTGATTAGTTGTTATTAAACAGTAGTTACAGATAGAAAGTTTTAAATAGTGTAGTTTTAAGAGTATTTGTATGTATGACAAAGAAAAATCATTTAGTGAAAGAGAAAAATATCAAGATATCGGATTTCAGTATTTCGAAACAGATAGTAACATAGATTGTGATTTCAATTTAAAGTTCAAAAAAGAATCTTTCAATAACAAGTTAAATGTTTATGAGTTTTGTATGGATGTTGCAAAATATGGAAAACAATACCTTGGGAGTGGGGATTTTAAAGTAAGTCAACTTGGAGATTGGATAGATATAAATTTAGATTTAAATTATATGAAAGAATCAACTTCAACAATGCCAAAAGGATTACATAATTTAAACAGTTTTCTAAAAAAAATAAATACTTTAGTAAAAAATTCAAAGAGGAATTCATTAGATAATCTAATTCACGAATTTATAAAAGAAAATCCAGATTTATTATTTGCAGAAGAGATAGATAATGATATAGAAATGAATAATCATAATCAATATTCATTTATTGCCGAAGATGTTTCTGAAACTGAAGTAGATCCATACATAGGGGCCGTATTAACTTGGGCAACAATTAGATCCGATCAAAGTAATTTAATAGAATATATCATAGATGATGATTTAGATAAGATCTCAGATGTTCATTATGATAACTTAACTGATGAAGTAAAAGAAGCAGTATCTACTTGGGTAAGTTTAAATGAAAATTTTTCTAAGAAAAAAAGAATTTTCTTCAAAAAGAAAATATGTGATTTAGTCCAGAGAAATCTTGATGATTTAATCAAGAGTCAAGAAGAGTTAGAAAGAGATCACTATCTCAATAAAAAGTAATCTTTTTAAATGAGTTTTCTTAATAAATTTATATGAAACTACTTATCGAATCATTACATCCCTTGGAGAGAAAAGTTGTACCGGTTCTAAAAGCAAAATGTACATTCGAAGAATTAGAAGCCTCATTACCAAATATGCAAGAAGTAGAGATTACGCGGGCATTGCAATGGTTAGAAAATAAAAAAGTTCTAAAAACAACAACTAAACTTTCAGAAATAGTTTCAATAGATGAGAATGGAAAAAATGCAGTAAAGAAGGGTTTACCGGAAAGAATTCTAATTAACAGTATAAAGAAAGATATTTCATTAAAAGAGTTAAAAACAAAGTCAGGATTAACAAATGAAGAATTTAATATTTCGTTAGGAGTATTAAGAAAAAAAGTTGCAATAATATTAGATAAAGGAAATGTAAACATAACTACTGCTGGAGAAAAATTCAAGGATTCAAAATCAATAGAATCAGAGTTCTTAAAATTATTATCAGAAAAAGTTGTAAAAAAAGATCAATTAACTGATGAACAAAAATTTGCATTTAATGAATTAAATTCTAGAAAGAATTTAATCAAAACAGATATTATAAAATCAAAATCAATAGAATTAACAAGTTTAGGGAAAAAATTAATCAAAGAAAAATTAGATTTTTCAAATATCATTGATACTCTGACTCCTGCAATGCTCAGAAATGGTTCATGGAAGAATAAAAAGTTCAGAAGATATGATATCAAAATTAATGTTCCTAAAATAACTCCCGGTAAAAGACATTTCATAAACGAAGCAAAAGATTATGCAAAACAAGTTTGGTTAGATATGGGATTTCAAGAAATGACTGGAAATATGATCAACACTAGTTTCTGGAACTTTGATTCATTATTTGTACCTCAAGATCATCCTGCAAGAGAAATGCAAGATACTTTTTTCTTAAAGGGGAAGGGAAAGATACCGGCAGAGTTCAAAGATAAAATAAAAAAACAACATGAAAAATCTTGGAATTATAAATGGTCGGAAAAAGAAGCAGAAAAATTAGTATTAAGAACACACACAACAGTACTCTCTGCAAAAACAATCTCAAAATTAAAAAAAGAAGATATGCCTGCAAAGTTTTTTGCAATTGGAAAAAATTTTAGAAATGAGGCACTGGATTGGTCACATTTATTCGAATTTAATCAATCAGAAGGAATAGTAGTAGATCCTAATGCAAATTTCAAAAATTTATTAGGTTATCTTAAACAATTCTTCAAAAAAATGGGGTATGATCAGGTCAGATTTAGGCCAGCATATTTTCCATATACAGAACCTAGCGTAGAGATAGATGTATATTTACCAGAAAGAAAAACTTGGGTAGAGCTTGGTGGCGCAGGTATTTTAAGACCTGAAGTTGTAGAACCCCTCTTAGGAGAATACATTCCAGTATTAGCATGGGGATTTGGTTTAGGTAGGATTGTGAGTCCATATTATAACATTAAGGATTTAAGAGAATTTTACAAGAATGATATCAAACAGTTAAAGGAGATGAAATCATGGTTGTAAAAAAAATATTAATTATAATTTTACTTATAATCTTAGTTTTAGCTTCATTTGGAATAAAAGTTTATATTGATGTGATGGATGATAAAAAAGATGCAGAGTTATTTTTCTCAACTGAAACAATGAATCGGGAATTAATGGATGAGTTAAATTTAATCTGTCAAGAGAAAGATTATTTCACTCCCCTCTGCGTAACTGCGCAGCTAGCATTAGATGCACAAAATGGAATACAAATAATTATTGAAGATTGTGAAACAATAAATTTTGTTTCATTACCATATTATGCATTTTTCTTAGAAGAAATGGCAATAGAAAATATAAATAAAATAAGGGATCAATGTACAGAAAAAGTTTTAGAATATGAATTAAGATTAAGTAAATTAGGAGATATATAATGCCAACAATAACACTAAACAAGCAAGATTTGTTAAAACAAATTGGAAAGAAACTTTCAGATGAAAAACTAAAAGATAGGATTTCAATGCTTGGAACAGATTTGGAAGAAGTAACTTCAAAAGAAATTACTGTGGAAATATTTCCTAATAGGCCAGACATGCTTTCTTCAGAAGGTTTTGCAAGAGCATTATCAACATTTATAGGTTCAAAAGAAGGATTAGTAAATTATAAAATAAAAAGTTCAAATTATGAAGTAAAGATTGACAATAAGGTAAACGCAGTTAGGCCATATGCTGCAGTGGCAGTAGTTAAGGGAATCAAATTCAATAGTGCTGCAATAGAATCATTGATGCAAGTACAAGAAAAATTACATTCAACACACGGAAGAAATAGAAAGAAAGTTTCAATTGGGGTTTATGATCTAGATTCAATAAAATTTCCATTAACATATACAACAAAAAAGAAAGATTTCAAATTCATACCTTTAGAGATGAAAAAAGAATTAACTTTATCTCAAATTTTAACTCAACACCCAAAAGGAAAAGATTATGCAAAGTTATTAGATAGTTTTGAAGAGTATCCTATTTGGTTGGACGCAAATAATCAAGTATTATCTATGCCCCCAATAATAAATTCAGAAGAAACAAAGGTTACTGAAAAATCAAAAGATCTATTTGTCGATGTAACTGGCCTTGATAAAATAGCAGTAGAGAAAGCACTGAATATAATAGTTACAAGCCTAGCAGATAGGGGTGGAAAAATATATGAAGTTAAGGTGGGAAATGGGGCTTATCCAAATTTAATATCAGAGAAAGTAAAATTAGATATTAATTATGCAAATAAAATTTTAGGTTTAGATCTAACTCACAAAGAAGTTGAGAAGTTATTAGCACAAATGGGGATTGACTACAAAAATGGAGTAGCAAAAGTTCCAGCTTACAGGACAGATGTCATGGGGCAGATAGATTTAGTTGAAGATATTGCAATAGCATATGGTTATGAGAATTTCAAATCAGAAATACCAAATGTAGCAACCATAGCGCAAGAAGATCCTTTAGAAAAATTCAAAACTAAAGTTGCAAATATTTTAGTTGGATTTGGACTAATAGAGACAAGTACGTACAATTTAACAAGCAAAAAAAATCAATTAAAAAAGATGTGCACAAAAATGAAAGTGGTTGAGATAGAAAATGCACTCAATGAAGAATACAATGTTCTTAGGGCATGGATGATTCCAAGTCTGTTAGAAGTATTGAAAAATAATAGGCATAATGAATATCCGCAAAGTATTTTTGAAGTGGGAAATATATTTTCTCCAAAAGAACAATCAAGACTTTGTGTAATGTCCGCCCATAAAACTGCAAATTATACTGAATTAAAACAAATTTTAGATTATTTACTGACTACTCTTGGTTTAGATTATGAGATAGAAGAAGTAGGACACGATTCATTTATTCCTGGAAGGGTAGGGAGAGTTATAGTAAAAGGAAAACCCGTTGCATATATGGGCGAAGTAAATCCAGAAGTTTTGACCAATTTCGAATTAGAAGTTCCAGTATCAACTTTCGAATTAAATATAACAGAGTTATTTAAATTAATTTAGCAATATTTTTTTCCATTGCATCAAAATATAATTTTGAACCTTCATGTTGCCAATCATCTAAGTAATAATATGCCTTACCGAGAGTAGTATCCAATCTATGTTTTATGAATTTATAAAATCCAGGGGTTTTATTCATTAAATCCTCTGCACTAGAATAATCAGTTATATCTCCTTCAATAAACTCATCATAAAGTTTTGAAAGTTTTTCAGTATAATTTGGTGCAGCTACTTGCGACATAAGATCTGCAGTACCAAGTGCACAACATGCGAAGTTCTGTTCATCAGTTTTAAAATTAGTACAAGGAGTAGTAATTGAGAGATCTGTATAATCTATCATATTTTGAATAAATTCAATTTTATCTGCAGTATATTCAAATTTATCTTTTAGGTAATCTTTTGCAAATTTTTTACTTCTTTCTACATGAGTTTTAGTAAAAATTCCGCCATTCAAAGTTTCAATATCGGAATCAATTATTTTATGGCCAATATACCCAACATCATGTAATAATCCTGCAATACAACCTTGTGTAAAAATATCTTCACTTACACCATATCCTGTCAATAGTCTGGCAGTAGTTATTGTAGTTTCTAATGTATGTTCTAAATCATGAAATCCGCATTTACAACCACCATAATTTACATTCTTTCCGCTATGGAGTTCATAAATATCAGCTAATGTAATAAGAATTTCAGTTGATCGTGTATTATCTGAGTAATTAGATTTATACAAATCAATTATTTCCTTTTTAGCATCAAAAATATTAGTTATAGATAGTTGATTATTCATAAAAAAAAGAACCAATCTCGGCTTATTAAGCTTCGGATTTCGGAAAACTTTAAAAAGTAGGTAAATCAAATATAATTGTGGAATATGAACTAGAATTAGAAAGGGTTGTAAAAGAAATAAAAAAGAGTAAAGCAAAGAGAGTTTGTTTACAGTTTCCAGATGGATTAAAACCTTATGCTACTAAAGTAGTAGATGAAATAAAAAGTAAAATTGATATAGAAATTTTGATATGGGGTGGATCTTGTTATGGGTCCTGTGATGTTCCATTAGGCCTAGATAAATTAGGGGTCGATATGATTATTCAATTTGGTCATTCAAGGTGGCCATTCGAATCAAAATTAAAAAAACACAATTTCAACTAAGATGAATTTGAATAAAAAAGAGGGGATGTTTGTAATTATTGGAGTATTTATTCTGATAGCTATTGCTATGATCTTTTTTATTGAACCTAAAATACAATTATCTAGGCCCTGTGGATCATGTACTCCTTGGGAAGACCGAGTTTGTGGGGGTGGTATGTGTGGCAGTTTAGAAATGGAACAAGGCAGATTATGTGTTTATGATCCCACCTTACAAATTCACGAAATACCCATACAACAGAGTAAATTATCTGAACAACTAAAAAATGGAAGTTCAAAAGAGAAATCAAAACCACTAAAAGATTCAGAAGAAGTTATTGAAGAAGTTATTGAAAAAGTTATTGAAGAAAAGCAAGAAGATAAAAAATCAGAAAAAAGCGACACTAGCAGTTCAAAAAGTCGTCCAGATATTGGATCAATTCAGAAGCCAAAATCAATTACTTGGCCACATTGTATAAGGCGTTGTGTAGTAAGAGAAATGGAGTGTAATACTCCACCTTCAGAACCTGCCCACCCAACTCCTGAACCTCAAGAGGGAGAAGTTCCACTAGTTCCGACTTTAACTTGGATATCAAGTGATATTGATGAATCACAAGAGTTAGAATATGATTTATATTTCGGAATTAACTCTACTCGATTAGAATTATTAGAATCTACAATAAAAATAAGTCAGTATAATTTTAAAGAAGAGTTAGAATATTCAACAGATTATTTTTGGCAAATTTCTGTATCTGATGGAATTGTAGAAGTATTTAGTCCAATTTGGAAATTTAAAACAGAGAGTTATACCAATCTCCCTCCAACTATTCCAAACAATCCTTCTCCGGAAGAAGGAGTACAAGAAATTTCATTAACTCCTACATTATCCAGGAATAGTTCAGATACTGAACATTTAGTTTATAATTTATATTTTGGAGAAGAGGTGCCTATCCTAATTTCGGAAAATCAATCTCTTAAAAATTATACCTTTGAAACAGAATTAAATTACTCAACAAATTATAGTTGGAACATAGAATCAAATGATGGGGAATTTATAGTATCTGGCCCAGTCTGGAGATTTACAACAATAAGTGAAGAAATAATTAATAATCCTCCCTCACAACCACATAATTTAACTCCAGAAAATAATTCACAAAATATAGCATTAGAATCTGAGTTTAGTTGGTTGGCAGAAGATCCAGATGGAGATAATCTAACTTATAACTTTTTATTTGGTTATAATTCAACGAGTTTATTATCATTAACAGAGAACGAAACAAGTAATTCAGTTATATTAACTGATATGGATTATAATACAACGTATTACTGGGCAATAACTGTCAAGGATATCTTTGGTGCAGAAAATAATTCTAAGATAATACAATTTACAACACTATCAAACGGAACAACAAATTTAATAGATGAATTAGACAACTTAACTGAAAAAAGATCAGGAGGACTTTATGCTTTATTCGATATTAAAGTAGAATTAGGGGATGATTCAAAGATAGTATATGCGGGAGATCAAATAGAATCGACTATAGTTCTTTATAATTTTGGAACTTTAAAACCAGTGGATGCAAATATCAATTGTGAACTTTTAGATATGGATAATAATATGTATGATGCATTTGAAGAGACATTAGCGGTCGAAACACAGGCTTCAATAATAAGGAGTTTAGATATTCCTTCAACAGCAGAACCGGGTCATTATACATTCCATTGCACTCTAAACTATGAAGCTGTTGAACCAATCACTAGTAGCGATTTAACAGAAGTAATTCAACAAGAAATTCACATAGAACAACCTAACCAGACTAATAAAATATATCTAGGGGTTTTAGGATTAGTTATTATTACAACAATTTCTTTATTCTTTTTCATAAAGAAAAAATCAAAACAGAAAAAGAAATCAACTAAGAAAAAAAGAAAAAAGAAGAAGAAAAAGTAGATCATAGTTAATTTTATATACAACAATATTTTAGAATCAACATGGAACTTGAAACAATACAATTGCCAAA
This sequence comes from archaeon, assembly GCA_018652475.1. Lineage (GTDB taxonomy): Archaea > Nanobdellota > Nanobdellia > SCGC-AAA011-G17 > PNOQ01 > JABHIB01. The sequence goes on along the minus strand of JABICB010000014.1, from coordinate 3,392 downwards.
ACAATTGATGGATAGTATACGAAACACAATAAGTCGAACAAATTTATTTGCTGATGAAACAGATTTTATCAATCAAGCAATAATAAAACAAATGTCAAAATTAAACAAAGGAGACTAAAAATGGTAGATGAACAAACAATAGGATTTCATAAGGGTGCAGTTGACACACTAATGAAAGAAAAACACGAGTTATCAAAGATATTACAGATAGTTGAGCATTATTTAAATGCACATATCGAAGCTTTGAAAAAAGAAGGTATAGATATAATAGAAGAATACAAACAGGCTGCAGCACAAGCTCAACCATCAAAAGAAGAACAACCTAGCGATTTAGATGATCGAATCGCTTAATTTTATTTTTTTTAAAAAGAAAAATTAGTTGATAAAAAAAGATTTCACTCTTTCTATCAAACCTGAAAATGTTGGTGTAGTTTGTTTAGGCTCAATAAATTTGGAATTACCTTCAGCAACATCAATTGCCTTTATCAAACTAGTTTTTGACGGTACACCCTTAAGTCCAATTGGTTGTTCTGATTCTGCACCAGTAACTAATATTGTCGGAACTGCCATAATACTATAATGTCTTGCTCTTTTCATACCATCATTTGTTCCAGTACTAGTTTCGATTATATGGATGTAGGGTTTTTCTTCTCTAACTTCCTTTGCAACCTTAACTGCATGTGGACAATGTGGGCACGTCGGCGATGTAAATACTTCTAATTTCACTGTCATTTTTAAACCTCTTTTTAAAGTTTTATACAAAATAAAAAACGGTTTATAAACTTTATTGTATAACAGAATCTACTTCTCCAATATAGATAATAACTCTTTAATTTCTTTAATAGTTTTAGAAGTAGCAAGTTTCTCTCTAATTTTATTCCCACCCACTCTGCATTTAGTAAAATCAATGGCATGCAGTTTCACATGAGTAAATTTTGTAGTAAACTTTCTAGAATAACTTAGATATTTATTAAATATTTTCAATTTTTTCTCAAAAGAAAGTTCATCATACTCACCCTTTTTCAAATAATCATTAATCTGTTTGAAAATAAATGGATTCCCTTTCGCTGCGCGCCCAACCATGATATAATCACATCCAGTTTCATCAAACATTTTTTTAGCATCTTCAGGAGTTCTGATATCTCCATTTCCTACAACAGGAATTTTTACACTATCTTTCAATTTTTTAATTAATGACCAATCTGCATTGCCAGAATAACCTTGTTTCACAGTTCGTGGGTGCAATGTGATCATTTGTATCCCTTCCTCTTCAGCAATTTTTGCAATCTCTAAAAATTTGTTCGGTTTTGTTTTTCCAGACCTCATTTTCAAAGTAATTGGTTTAATTGTTGAACTAACTAACACTTTGAAAATTTTTCTTGTTAGTTCTGGTTCTTGTAATAATGCTGCCCCTGCCATTTGATTTGTAATGTTCGGCGAAGGACACCCCATATTATAATCAATAATATCAAAATGGGGCTCAACAATCTTAACTGCCTTTTTTAGTAATTTTAAATCTGAACCAAATAATTGAACTGCATTTGGTTTTTCTTTTTTTGAAAACTGAATAAACTCTTTTATTTTATCTTTTTTAGCAACTATAGAATTGGCACTAATTAATTCAGTAACAACTAAACCTGCACCATTTTTTTTACAAATTAGTCTGAAAGCAGGATCTGTGAATCCAGCCATGGGTGCTAAGAAAACTTTGGACTTGAATTTAGGTAGTTTCATAATTCATCTAAAGGACTTTTAACATTTATTAAGTTTGGCCTTGCTAAGTGCACATAGATCATTATCATTTTAGTTATTTCGTGACAGATAGTCAAAACTTTCAATTTCGAAATTATTTACAAAAAGATTTATATAGAAATAATTAAATTTAATATTATGAAAAAGAGCATTATCATAGTGGATTTATTATTGGTCGGAGTATTACTCCTAATGCCCATATCAAAAATGATGGATTTACCAATTATTAAAATCATTCAATTAACTTTTTTTATTCTTGTGATCATACATATAATTCAACATTGGAAGATACTTATTTTTTCAATTAAAAGATTAATAAAGAAATAATTATCTAAATGAATTACTTCTTGCCTGCCAAAGTTAGGTAGTTTCATAATTCATCTAAAGGACTTTTAACATTTATTAAGTTTGGCCTTGCTAAGTGCACATAGATCATTGTCGTATCTAAACTTGCATGTCCCAATAAACTTTGAACTTCAGAAACTGCGTAACCATTTTCAATTAAATGCGTGGCAAAGCTATGTCTTAATGTATGGGGATGAACATTTTTAGTTATTCTAGCTTTTTTTGTTGCTTTTTTTATAATTACTTGAATTGTTCTTGTACTCATTTTTCCTTTATAACTTTGAAAAATATATTCTTCTGATTTTTTGTTATTACAAATATCTTTTATTTTATTTGAAATTTTATCTGCTAGAATAAACGGCCTATCTTTCATTCCTTTTCCTTCTCTAACCCACCCATAATTTCCTTCAATATCTTGAACTTTCAAATTAGTTAGTTCAGAAACTCTCATCCCACTAGAATATAATAACTGAATCATTAATTTATGTTTTTCATTTTCAATAGAATTGATTAATAATTTAATTTCTTGTTGAGTTAGGACAGTTGGTAATCTTCTTGGTTTTTTAGAATATTTAATATTTAACTTCATTCGTTTGCCTAAACATTCTTCAAAGAAAAATTTCAATGAATTATTATAAACATTAATAGTATTTCCAGGTTTATCTTTTTCTATTAAATCATCTAAAAATTCCCTAACATCTTTTTTAGTAATTTGTCTAGGATCTTTATCTTTATTTTTCTTAAAAAATTGTTCAACGCAATATTTGTAAGTTTTAATTGTTCTCGGGCTCAAGCCTCTTCTCATCGCCTCTTTTCTAATTAATTCGTTTGGATCCACGTGATTTATTTAATTATTAAATTTATAACTATTTAGATATTACAAAATCTTTCTCTATGTGCTCAAAAATTCAATTGACATAACCTTTCATATACTAAATATTGGTTACTTTCGTATATGTACTGTTAAAGTAAATAAAAATTGCTTTTCCCAAAACCCCAAAATTTACAAAAGATTTTTAAAGGAGTTGTCCTATATATAATTCAATATGAAAAGAGGAATAATTTGTTTGGTGCTTTTTTTAGCTGTAATTAGTTTAGTCTTTTCTGTCTCGGCTTCTAATTATACTAATTACACAACTCCTTCAAATCAAACAAACTATACAACTCCAACTAATTACACAACTCCTTCAAATCAAACAAACTATACAACTCCAACTAATTACACAACTCCTTCAAACCAAACAAACTATACAACTCCAACTAATTACACAACTCCTTCAAATCAAACAAACTAT
>JABICB010000019.1 GCA_018652475.1 archaeon | reverse complement strand
GAGCCGAGAGGAGGTGCATGGCCGTCGTCAGGTAAAACCTTCAATCTGACCTTCATCCTGCCGTCGCTCCTGGTGAGATTTCCTGTGTATATTCGAATTAAACCGCACGCCGCACCCCTTGTAGTGAGCTCCCGCCAATTCCTTTAAGTTTCGGCCTTGCGACTATACTACCCAGGCGGCGAGCTTAACATCTTCATTTAGAACGTACATATCCACAAAGAATATGTCCCTTCTAGCTCGCAGCGTTTACAGCTAGGACTACTCGGGTATCTAATCCGGATCGCTCCCCTAGCCTTCGTTCCTCACCGTCAGACCCGTACTGGACAGATGCCTTCGCCATTGGTGGTCCTCCAGGGATTATAGCATTTAACCGCTTCCCCTGGAATACCTCTGTCCTCTTCCAGTCTCAAGTAAAGTAGTGTCTTTTGCACGCTGTTAGGTTAAGCCCAACAATTTCACAAAAGATTTACTAAACAGGCTACGAACGCTTTAGGCCCAATAAACATGGCTACCACTTGTGGCTCCGGTGTTACCGCGGCGGCTGGCACCGGTATTTCCCACCACTTATTCGTCAAGCTTTTTACACTTAACAAAAGCCTTACCTTTGGCAAGGCACTCGGGCTCCCCTTATCACACTTTCGTGCATTGTAAAGGTTTCGTGACTGCTGCATCCCTTAGGACTAGGGCCAGTATCTCAGTGCCCTTCTCGGGGCCAAGACTCTCATCTCCCCTACTGATCATCGGCTTGGTGAGCCGTTACCTCACCAACAACCTATTCAGCCGCCGACTCATCCTTGGACCTTACGTTTCAAAGAAAGAACATTCCAGTATCTTTCTTCTATTCAGTATTATCCTCAGTTTCCCGAGATTATCCTGAATCCAAGGGCAGATTATCGACGTGTTACTGAGCCTTTCGCCGAGACTCCGAAGAATCTCTAACTTGCATGTCTAATTCGAAACCCGATAGCAGTAGCCTCCCGCAGGATCAACGGGAATTATAACTATCGCAAAACTTTTTTCTTTTAGTAATGACATAATTTCACTAAAATTGCTTTTACTCATACATCATACCTAATATTCATTAAGGTACTCATGAAACACTTTTATTATCAAGTGTCGATGTCAAAAAAGATTACTCTTTTCTAACGTTGAAACTGAACCTCTTGGTCATTTATAAAACTTCTGTTTACTACTTGTTATTTCTACGTCTTCGTTTTTCTTTTCGTAATCTCTTACGTTGCCACTTCCAACGCATTTGACCTTTTTTCTTCCATCTTCTAGAGCTTCGTTTCATTGTTGTTTTTTTCCTTAAATAAAATGCTCCCTCCGGGATTCGAACCCGGGTCCTCGGCGCGAAAGGCCGAAATGCTTGGCCGGACTACACCAAAGGAGCATTATTATTTTATCAGTTGCAGTTCTCTTTTTAAGCTTTACTAAAACAGACTAGTGGGCCCGAGGAGATTTGAACTCCCGACCTCTGGTGTTCCTAGCAAATAATTGGATGTTTTATTTCCCAACTATCGTCATATAAGACCAGTGCTATAAACCAGGCTAAGCTACGGGCCCGCAACTAAATTAAAAAGATAAAAAGATTCTATTTAAAAGTTTCCATCAGAAAATTAAATTAAAAAAAATAACCAGATCATGCCATAAACAAAATCCCTGAATAATAATATAAAATATTTATTAAAAAAGGAATGAATAGTATAAGTAGAAATAATTGATCTGTTAATACCATATGCAGAAATATCTAATCTGATTGGCCACAATAACATCACTCCTCGACGAGAAGAAAACATATCAATGAAGATATGACTGAAAACTCCAGTAGCTAAAAACACTGCAGCAAAGTTAGTACTAATTAAATTAGCCAATAAATATACAAATAAAATAAATAATAATGAATGAGTTATAGTCCTATGAATTTTAAAATTGAAAAACCATTGATAAAATAAATCAGAATCAGGCAATACACTTCCAAAGAATAATAACACCCATGCAAAAATTGAAAGTTCAGTTCCACTAAAAAATTGAATTATCAAACCAAATATCCATGCTGTTATTAAGTGTCCGAATAAATACATGCAATCTCAATAATAGAATACTTTAAAAAATATTCTAAATTAAAAACTATATGTTAATCGGAATTGTTGGTAAACCAAATTGTGGAAAATCTACTTTTTTCAAGGCTGCAACACAAGCAGATATTGAAATAGGAAATTATCCTTTCGTTACCATCCAACCAAATCATGGAATGGGTTATGTAAAAATAAAAGATATTGCTAATGATTTTGATAAAACAGCAAATCCAAGAGAGGGATATGTTCAAGGAAATTTTAGATTTGTCCCCATAGAAATTTTAGATGTTGCAGGAATTGTTCCTGGCGCACACGAAGGAAAAGGAATGGGAAATCAATTTTTAGATGATTTCAATCAGGCAGATGCCCTAATTCATGTAATAGATGTTTCAGGTTCAACCAATGAAAAAGGTGAAGCTGTTAATGCATTAAGTTATAATCCTTCAGAAGATATAAGATTTTTAGAATTTGAATTAGATATGTGGTATTTAAGAATTATAAAAAAAGGTTGGGAAAAGTTTGCAAGATCTTTAACAAATAAAGAAATCCATAAAGAAATAACTAAACAACTTTCAGGACTAAAAGTAACTGAAAATATGGTTAAAGATTCAATAAAAGATTTAGATGAAAATCCAAAAAAGTGGAACGATTCAGATCTAAATAAATTAGCTACCCAATTAAGAGAGATGAGTAAACCAATTATTATTGCAGCAAATAAAATTGATGTTCCAGGTGCAAAAGAAAACTTTGAAAGACTGAAAAAAGAATTTCCCAACTATACTATAATTAGTTGCTCAGCAGAGTCAGAATTAGCGCTAAAGGAAGCAGAAAAACATGATATGATAGATTATATACCTGGAGAAAAACATTTCGAAATTAAAGGAGATTTAACTGATAAACAAACTAATGCATTAGAGTTTATTAAAAAAAATGTTTTAGTAGATAGTACTGGTTTACAAAAAATACTAAATGAAATCACATTAAATATTTTAGATTATATTGCGATCCATCCTGGTGGAGCAAACAAACTAGAAGATTCAAAAGGAAATGTTTTACCAGATTGTTTTTTATTAAAAAATGGTTCAACTGCCTTAGATTTTGCTTATAGATTACACACAGATTTTGGTAAAAATTTTATCAAAGCAATAGATGTTAAAACAAAAAAGATTATTGGCAAGGAACATAAATTAAAACATTTAGACATAATAGAGTTATATGTATAATGGTAACTTTTTTAAATACAGATTAGAGTTTAATTCAATAATGCAGGAGTGCCGGAGTGGTCAAACGGGCTAGGCTTAGGACCTAGTGGCTTAGTGTCTACGCAGGTTCGAGTCCTGTCTCCTGCATATAAATATTTTTTAGAATTAACTGCACCAATTGATTATTTTTTGTATTGCTGCATTTGGATTATTTTTAATTTGATTATGTTTAATAGTTCCTTTTTTATCTTTACCTATATAAACATGCAATTCATCATCATCACCTTTTCCACTCTTAGCAAAAGTAACTAAAGAATTTAATCCAGTTTTAAAATCATTCTTTGATAATTCTGAAAAAATACTTGAATAAAGAAATCTCACATCATCCCCTCCGTTATCTGCACTAGGTGTAGTACTAAGATGATAATTATCACCATAACATTTTATTATTTGATCCCCTTGAACAGAGTACCACCTATTTGGATTATTTACACCAGGTTGCATACTACATTTTGAAACAATATTTGGAGTTGCTTTATTAAAAAGATTTTTCCAAGACCATTGCCAATTAGTATCATACTTGAAACTAATTGGTTTGTACTCGGCCAAAATCATACCTACACTCCAATCAAAATCATATTTAATTATACAATTTGAATTTTTTGAGTTAGTCATACTGATAAATTTATTCAACTCTATAGCAAAACCATGATAGGTATGACCAATAAATCTATGTGCCCTCGCATTTACGAAAGGATCATGATTATAGTAGATTATATCTCTAATCTGTTTTATTTCTGTCGAAGTTAATCTGAACTTACCCGAAGTCATTGCAGTACTATATATTGTATCCAACATAGCATCTGCATCAGAAGAATTAAGAATATCATCTTGCGCACCTTCAATATAATCATCACTAATATCATCAATGATATCTTTCCTATCTTTAATATTATTTAATTGAAAAGTTTCAGTATCTAACCAACAATATCCTAATGACCTACCCTCAGAATCACTACCGCAATTTCCAACAATTTCCCACTGACCAGAACCCATCCCATTTCCCGGATCAACAACTGAACACACCCTGATTAATCCAGTATTTAACAAACCATAATTAGCAGGAGCAATTATTCCTCCGAGACTAGGGCTGACCCTTGGAGAATCAGGTGCACAATCTACTGCAGAATTTATATCCCTACTGATCTCATCCTTGATAATTTTATCATTAAGATAATTTAATGAAAATTCACTAGTTGACTTGCCAAATCCGCAACTTGTTATACCATTATATTCTACACAAATTTCATTATAGCCGGAATCTCCAGTCACAGTATAACTTTCATCAGCATAAGAACCTTTTTCTATGAATAATCTAGTTTGAATCCCATCTGGATTAGTTACATAAAAATTATATTTATTTGGCCCCTTAAGATAAACTGAATATCTAACATCTTGAGATTCACCAGCATAAATATGATAATAAACTCTATAGATTGATTGCAGACTATCTGAACCTATTGTTGGTGAACTGGTATATTCTAATTCATCAAACCAAGCAGTAAACTGAACTGGACTTTCTATCTCAGTTAATTGTGAAAAGAACTCTCCTATCCCCGGAGTTTTTGCAAAAATTGCGGCCTTACAAACTTCAGTTCCTAACTCTTCAGTACTCCTAGAGGTGTAAGAGGAAAATGCACTTGTCGCATAATCCTTTGTAAAGAAACTAACTGAATCTTGTAAATTACCCCAACTTGATTTCCAAGATAAATACTCTCCTCCGCCAGTACTTTTACCAAATAACTTATTTGAAATAAAACTCATAACTTTTCCATGAACATTGAAAAATGCCAAAGCCTCCCTCCACATCAACTCACAAACATAGACAGACCGAATAGTATTACAAATACCTACCGATTCTCCACTAACCTTTGCAGTATTCAAACACTCATTATAACCTTGTAATAAACTCTTAATATTTTGTAACCCTGCGTGAATTCCAGTTAAACAAATAGGCAAGGGTTCTTTTGGTCCAAAATTAGGAAGACCTAAAAATAAACTTCCAACTATTCCAGTTTGAACAACATTACTAACTGGCCACTCTCCCCCAAAATTAAATCTTGATGTTGGACACATAACAGGATCACAAACACCAAACAATAAATCACAATCATCTTTACTCATAAAATCCATGCATTGAGTAGCAGAACTTTGTAATTTTGAAACAGCAAAACTTGCAACATAATTTGTTCCTGGAACTTTTTGACCTTCACTCACCTTTACATTTGCAACATTATATTTCTTTAATATTTCCGAAAACGCACGTTGATTCATATTTAAAACACTATTATGAACAACCAATACATCATCCAGGTTCTTAGTATTAGATTTGAATGCATCTATTTTTCCATCCCTTCCAACATTCCATACATTATAGGAAGTAGGATTCCCACTAGAATCATAATCAACTAATAAATAATTTGCATAATCTGAATTTTCAAATATTCCTGCCCTCAAAGTAAGGGGGATAATAAAAGGTTTATGTTGTTGATTATATTGAATTTGAGGAGTAACTATAAACTTTTTATTATAATCATTATCCAAGGTATTTGGATCCCTATTGATTAAATACAAATTATCAGAAGAGTCAGCATAGATACTTTTTCCAGCAATCAAAACTGGATTATTATCATCATTAACAACCCTATGCAAATCAGATTTTTTAACACCATTAGTATATCCATAAAAATTTAAAGTCCCATCATTAATTAAATCATCAATAGGAGTAGCTGTATTAAGTTTAGTAGTACCATAATTATCAGTTAAATATTCCTTTGCTAACTCATCACTAGATTGACCAATAGAATTTATATTAATAACTGAAGAAGTTTGATGTAATCTTGAATAAACATATGCTTCTTTTTCAATTTCAGAATTTATACTATTAGCACCAGTTTCAATACTAGAATATAAATTCAAATTAGTTTTTAACCCATCATTACCATTTAATTTATCAATAAAAATAGTTTGATTAAATTCATACATATAAACCAAATCTCTCGCATCTTCTGCACTAAAATCACCATATTTATTCAACAATTCTAATTCATTTTCTGTAAGTCCATTATTAATAGAATCAGATATTAATTTTCTTGAAGCCTGTTTATCAAAGCCTTCAAAAGATTTCATTACATCCTTTACTTTATCAACTGCAACTTCGGAATCATCAACTTGTTGTTCAATTAAATCTTTATTTTGATCATAACATTTTTCAATATTATCAAAGTTGCCATCTTCAACTTGTTTTTTACAAGTCTCAGTCCAGCTCCTCATAACCAATCTCCTAGCATCAGGACTTTGAAAGAAAGAATTCTTGACAACTAAAATTGCAAAGGTAGACATACAAGCAACTTTCCAACCTTTAATTAAAGAACCTAATTTATCTACAACATTATCAATTTTTTCAATATTTTTTGTAGTAGATTCAATTTTATTATCTATCTCTTCAGGAGTCCATTGTATTGCTCTTTTTTCAATAGGTAAATGAATCATGAAATTAGACTCACTGAATGCTCTCCCTGATCCGGGCAATAAACTAACAATTGCAGAACGATGAGTATCAATATCCTGAACATAAGTAGACTGGCCATCTAATTCATTTCTACCTTCAATTATACCCTTAGCGCCCGAAGTTGTAGAATCATCATATTTTTTTACTACTACTACCCTATGTTCTGAAATACTACTTATCATCCATTTATAAGTTTTAATTCCATCGGAGATTTGATTACCGAATGTATCTCCCTCATGCAATGTAACAAAATCTCCTGAACCAATTTTTATATTCACAGTCCTAACTTCATCCGAAGTTGTGATTGATTGAAGACCAACAACACCCCCACTTAAAGAAAGAGTATAGGTATTTTGTTGTTGCATATAATTCAACATTGAAGAAACACTAGTTTGTGAACCTGATTTTAATTCCTCTGCCTTCCATAAATATTCTTGTTGTAACTGAGAAGCACCAAGATTTCCATAAGCAATAGCTATATTAGCATATGAATTAATTAAATCTTTTTTAACAGAATTATTCATCTGCATAGATAATAATAAACTGACAGACTCTTCAAATTCATTAATTGATGTACAATACCAAGAAAAAGCATCAATCTTTTCTAACTCAGAATTACTAAAATCAAGAACGGAATCACTCAATAACTCAACCCCTTCACAAGAACCATATTTATCTACAGAATCAACGGTAAATAGTTCACGAGTATTACTATTTCCATCCCTAATTATTATTTTATTTTCACTAGCCAAAATACTTTTTATAGTCCATTCACTACCTGGAAATAATCTCATCCCTTCAAATAAACTAATTTCATAAGGCTCAGCAACTCCTTTTTTAATGATAAGAGTTGCAGAAGTTTGAGTATTAACTAACTCTTTCAACTCAATACGCGCCCTATCTCCAAAGATAGAACTTGAACCGGGTAAGGAAAATCCAATTGCTTCTTTGTCTCTCTCTAATTTTAAATTTGATGCAATAACTTTATGAGCACCATCATAAATAGTTACAACAATATGATCTTCTTTCATCTCAATTACTCGAACATATCCTTTTCCGCCCCAAAATTTACTTTCTGATTGTGAAGTAACATCACTCAACCAATTTTCTTCATTAGAATTAGAACTTAAAATAAGATCTTGAACTCCGAACATACCCCCAAAACCAGACTCAGTATCAAAATAAATCCTAGCAGACATATTTATATCTAAATTTTCTGGCAAATCTGCTTCATTCTTAGTTCTCCTAAGATTGACAATAGCATGACCCAAATCAAAAGAACCATCAGGAGAAACGACATATTCATTTCCTTGCGGACGAACATAAATAGGTGTGCCCGATAAATAACGATTTGAAGAATTTTCTGGAGTTATTATAACTTTATTTATTTTAATACCTTGATATAAAGGGGAAGAAGTTAAGGAATTTTCATCATCAGTAGAATCACCAAATAGAAAGTTACCCATAGTTGTTCCAGTAAGGTGGACATAAACTGGAAAATCTTTAGTTTGTAAATAATCTGAACTAATAGTCATAGGTTCATAACCTGCAACATTAACAACTACTGCCTCGCCAACATTTTCTTCATCAAAAATAGTTAAAGATTCAACATTAAGAGAAGATAATGGCAATCCAATTATTAAAAACATACAAAACAAAGATATTATTTTTTTATTATACATTTTATTCGAAAATTGGATATCTAAATGAATCTTCCAAATGATTATGTTTTATATTCTCAAATATTTGAGATAAATCTTCATGCTTAGTAGGTATCCTATCAAAAACACTATATAATGTTATAGTATCTGCATTAGCAACCTCATAATTATTAATAATAAACTCGAATTCTACACCACCAATAATAGTTTCATCCAATTCGATATCTTCTAATTCGAACTCGAAACATTCTTCTTTCTTGAAAAATAAGCCCAACATACTTGGCCTAGGAACTTCTATACATTTAGATAAAGTATCTCCCTTCAATTCAATAGTATAATCTTCTCCTGTAGATAAATAAGATTTAACTAAATAAGTTCCAGCAATAAGTTCAATCTCCCCAGAATTTCCCTCTGCATTAACTACAAAATTATTATTCAAATTATCAAACATGAAAATTACTTGTTCATCTTCAGAAAGATCTCTAATAGAACTACCATCAATAACTTTAGTTATATAATCCAAATCATATTTAGGTTGAACAAAAACGGTTGTTTGAGTTTCAACATTTGTAGACATAACTTCACTTCCCTTATAATAACCTTCTTTACTTGCACTGATAAGGCCATTCATACATTGAGGAAATTTAGAACTTAGACTACCTGAAAAATCAGTGTTACCTAATCTACATTCAGTAGAGAAACATTTAAAGAATATTTCTGCACCTTGAACTTCACTCATGGTTTCAGCATCAAGAACAATAACTTCTGAATCAATAACTAAATTACTACAATAAGTATCGCCAAGTTCCCCATCTGAACCATAATCAATTATATCTGCAGTATTTTTCCTTGGTTGATTATTATCTATTACTACCATTGTAGCAAACTGAAAAATATATCCTTCATTATCAATCAAAGTTATTAATACTGGATACTTTACATCATAAACAAAGTTGTAAGTATTCAAACACATTATTCCATACAAGAAATCGCCAAGTTCACCAGCAATTCCATTTGTGATATCATCGGCAACTAAAAAACCATTTTTTTCAGGAGCAACATCAATAACAAAAGGCCAATTAGTTGAATAAGAAAAAGTTGCACTATCTAAATTCTTTATTTTTTTAGTATCCAATACAAAATAATCATATAAGTCAGCATTTTGCTCAAAATTTGTACCTTCAATATTTAATCCACGAATATTATCGCTAACAATATTTTTGAAGTTAGACACTACTTCTTGTTTTGGCCAAGATAACTCTTCACAAGTAAGTTCAGTTTCAGAATAAGGAATGGAATCAAATACTGACATAATATCTATAGTTTTTTCTTCTAAAAAATACTCATCATTTTCTTTTTCAATTATTGCAATTGCAGAATTATACAGATTACCTAAATTAACATCGACATCAGCAAAATGAGTTTCAAGAACAGAAGTAACATTATTCAAACTTACTTGAATAACATGGTCATAAATTACTTCGATATGAGTATCTTCTATATTTACATCAACTTCCCCGCCAAGTTCAATATCTATCCCATAACCTTGTTCAACAAATCTACTTAATTCAACAATACAGTACTCATAAAAATTTTCACTAAGATAATCCCCTATTTCAGATTCAATATTCTCAAGAGAAGGAACTTGATTCATTTGTAAATTATTTGCAGAAACATAATACCAAAATGGAACTTCAAGCCCACCTACAACTTCCAAAGAATTAGAAAAAGGATTAACTACGGACCTAGGAAGTATATCTTCAGGTAAACCATTATAATAACCCCCATTTATACCCACTAAATTTGCACCATCTTTTGTCAAGGATTCAATACATGAATCCAAGAACATACTAACTGGAGCTAATTGTTCAGGAACAATTGCTTTGTCACGTTGTTTTTCAAACTCAGATTTAAAATATTCATTTTTTACTAAATAAACAAAACCTACTGACGATAGAATTACTATTCCTAAGATTATAAAAATCGTTACTTGCCCTCTTTTTTGCATAACTAAATATGAGTTATTTATTTTATAAATGTTTTGATAGAAATGAGCCCGGAGAGGATCGAACTCCCGACCTCCGCCAAGTCAAGGCGGCGCCATAACCACTAGACCACGGGCTCATAAACTTAAACAACAAAAATCATTTTTATATTTATCTATTCCAACTAAAATCTCTTAATTTACCTTTAGTTTTGAACAAAGCATCATGACCAACATCCTTAACTAATTCCCATAATAAAATTTCCTTTTCAGCACGATTCAATTTTCTTGGTCTTTTATCAGTCTCATTCTGAATCAGACAATTGTTGTCTAATTTATTATAGAATTCAATACTAAAGGGATTAGGTATCGCAAACTGATTCAATTCATAAGGAACTAAAGAGAATTCTTTATATGAATCTATTATTGAAAAATAACCGGCAATTTCGTGTGCACAAAAATTATCTACTTTTGATTTATCCCGTGATAAAATATTATTATATCTTATATTAAATCGTTTACTCCCACAAACATGATCTGTTTTAATACTATACCCTATTCCAAATTTATTTTGATGATCTGCAACAGGCACTGAACTAAACTTGAATTCATATCTGGAATGTTGTTTTTCCCTAGAAGGTACTTTTAATATTATCTCTGCACCTTCATAAACAACTTTACTAGAATCATCATAAGGTTTTACATTAATCTCTGCCCCAAATAAATTTCCAGTATCTTGATTTGCATAACAATAAAGTTTTGCACCTTCAAAACATTCAACTAGAGGTATTTTCTTAGTTGTTTTATCAGTTCCAACAATGGGTTTAAATGTATATCCGCTAAATAAATTATCAGACAAATTATCAAATGCTGTTTTTCTAGATTCAGAAGGATAACCTTGAGTTACTATTACTTGTTCTAAAGTTTTAAAACGTTTTATTTTCACATCCCTTCCATGTTTAAAAAATTTTCTTGAAGGAACATATTCTTCAGGAATCAAACTATCAGAAATTATCAACGCCTGAGTATCAGAAATATTAAGAAGTCTATCTATATATTTTTCACTTACAGAAAACAATTCCTTAGTTCGTTTTATCTCTGCAGCAGTTGGACTACTAAAATATGATTTTCTCATTAAAAAAAGAACTAAACGAAATTAATAAGATTAACTAAAAGCCTCCGGAGGGATTTGAACCCACGACCTGCTGCTTACAAGGCAGCTGCTCTAGCCACTGAGCTACGGAGGCATAAATAAAATAAAATTATTTTAATTTTACTTCCTTAATAACTACCGTAGAAAGAGGATAAACCTTACTACTCAACTCTTTTTTAATAGCTACTTGAAGTTCTTTAGATACTACAACTCCTAATAAATTTTCAAATGAATATTTAGTAACTTGTTCTTCTACATATTTTTTACAAGCATGATGTACATCAGCCCTTACTCCACGAGTAATTTTAGTTTTTGTAATAATTAAAACTTTTAAAACTAAATCTATATCATCTTTTGATTTTAAATTGAATGAGTTAGCTATCTTACTCTTTCCTTTCCTAGCCATCCTCTTTACATAAGAAGGTTCTAATTTGAATCCAATAGCTTTTGTGTGTGCTTTATCTTCTTTTACACCTTCTACAACAAAAGACATATTAACTTTTTGATCCTTTCCACTCTTTGTGATTAAACTTAAATTCATAGTTATATTTTTACCAACAACTGCAGCCTTATCCACTGCTAAAGTTTCACCTAATTCAACACTCCCAAATGATTTTGGAGAGATTATATTAAACCATGATTTTTTCTTTTTCTTTATTCCGACTTTCTTAACTTTTGCCATTGTCAAAAAAGATTGAAAAATCATTAATAAAGCTTTCTATTTATGTAAGAATAATAAAACTTAAATAAATAAATGAAAATAAACAAGATATGAAACTAATACTAGTATTAATGGTGATAATAACTATACTCTTATCTGGATGTCAAACAAATTATGATGAACTTGCACAGTGCATAACTACCAATAATATTTCTATGGCTGGAACATCTTGGTGCGGACATTGTAACACTCAAAAAGAAATGTTTGGTAATTCATTTCAATATATAGATTTTCATGACTGTGTTGAAGACAGGCAATGGTGTATAAATGCAGGCATTGAAGCATACCCTGCATGGGTATTAGCTGATGGAACAATAATTTTAGGAGTTCAATCAATTTCAAAACTTACAGAACTATCTAATTGTTAAATAAAATTAAGTGGCCAAAAAATGGCCAACTTCATAAAAATTAGTTTACTAATAATTTAGCTTTCTTTTTATCATATTTCCAATCTTTTGCTAAACGACCTGTTTTTTTATAATATCTAACTAATGCTTTGATTTTACTATCAGTTAAAATTAAACCACGCCTTGCAGTTTGATCTTGTTTATTTTTTTCAATATGTTCTAAGATAACTATTTCTCTTTTAATTAATGAAGATACATCTTCAGGTAATAATGGAACAATTTTATTTTTTTCCAAAATTTGAGTTATTTTTTTACCAGTAATAACTTTTACATCAGGTATACCATAACTATCTCTTAAAATTGTACCAATTTTACTAGGTTTATATCCATCTTCATTTAATTTTAATATTAAACTCTCTACTTCCTTAGTTCCATACTTTACCCATGATTTTTTCTTAGTATCACTAGGTTTAGTACTTCCACTTTTTCCTTTATTCCTTGAATACATTCTTGCCATTTTTTTTATTTTCCTAACAGAAATAGAAATAAAACTATTTCTGGCATAAGTGAGTCATAAACCGACTTATCCTTGAATTTCAACTAAGATAAACTATTTATAAATGTTTTCATATAAGTTTGTAAACAAAATCTCCAACCTGGACATCTTCAGTTACCTTTAATCCAACAGATTTTCCAGCTGAAATTTCTTCAATATCATTACCTTCCACCTGCATAGATTCGATTTCTTGTTCAAAATTAGTAATCGAACCCATGATAAGAATCTTATCTCCAACAATTAAACCATCATTTGTAATTTCTACGGCAGCTACACCTATTTTTTTAAAATAAGAAAAAACTTTTCCAATTAATTTTTCTTCTGGCATTGTAATTAAAAATATAGAAATAATAAATATTTAAAGATTTAGATAGTCCCGCCAGGATTCGAACCTGGGTCTCGGCCTCCAAAGGGCCGAATCATTGACCGCTAGACTACGGGACTATGAACTTTTTATTATGCCTCTCTTTTTAAAGATTATTATTTTTTCCTTTTGTATCTTCCTCTCTTTTCCACTTGTTCTAATCGATCCAATACTAATCTGAAATTTTTATTATTTTTATAACCTTTCAAAAAATAAGAATAAAACTTTTCATAATTCTTGTAATGTTTACTTTCAAATGCCTGTTTTAACAAATGAATATCGACAGCCATTGCCTCAACCTTATTAGAAACCTGTCCAAGACCAAAATCAATAATGAAAACCTCTTCATTTTTTAATATCATATTTGAAGTAGTTAAATCTCCATGAATAATATCATTCTTGTGTAAAATAGCAACTTGTTCACCAATCTTTTTACAAATAGTTTCTCTTTTTGAAGAAGAATAATTATCCAAAGTATTTTTTAAAACATCTCCTTTAATGAACTCCATAACTAGCATCATTTTTTTTTCATCGGAAGATATTAATTCTGGAACATTTACACCAACTTTTTTTGATTTAACTAACAATTTAGCTTCCCTACGAGTAGGATATTTTCTCTTAGCCATATCAATTTCTGGGTGCCTATATTTCTTTACGATTCTATCTTTAATCAAATATTTACCTTTTTTATAAAGAACAGCCTCGGCACCTTGCTGAATAATTCGTTTTAACACTTTAATAAAATTAACCCATCCCCATGTTTTTCATCATTTTTTTCATATCGCCACCCTTTCCACCTTTCATTTTTTTCATCATTTTTTTCGCTTGACGATATTGTTTTAATAATTGACGAACATCACTCGAAGTTGTACCTGAACCACTAGCTAGTCTTTCAATTCTAGATTTATTAAAAACTAGATCAGGATTTTCTAATTCTTTTTTTGTCATTGAAGCCATAATATGCTTCCACTTTTGAATTTTATCTTCTTGAACATCCAACATATCTTTTGGAAGTTTCATTCCACCCATTCCGGGAATCATATCAACTATTTTACTTAAAGAACCCATTTTTTTCATAGCATTGATTTGTTCAAAAAGATCAAAGAAATTGAAATCTCCTTTCATCATTTTTTCAGTCATATCTTTTGCCTGATCTTCCGACATGATTTCTTTAGCTTTTTCTAAGAGAGCTTCCAAATCACCCATACCTAAAAGTCTACCAACAAATCCTTCTGGATTAAATTCTTCTAAATCATCAAAGTTTTCACCAACACCAATGAATTTGACCGGCGCACCAGTAGCAGAACATGCACTTATTGCTCCACCCCCCTTAGCAGTTCCATCCATTTTTGTAACTACAACACCATTAACCCCACAACTTTCATGAAATTGTTCAGCTTGTCTTTTTGCAGTTTGACCCATATCTGCACTAATAACTAATAGTGTTTCATCAGGACTAACTTTTTTATTTAATTTTTCAATTTCCTTAACAAGACTTTCAGAAAATGCATCTCTTCCAGCAGTATCAATTAACAAAATATCATATTTTGTAAACTCTGAAGAAAATTTGTTCCAAACTTTAACTGGATCTTTATTACCGACATCAACATAAACAGGTAAACTTAATTTTTCAGCAAGTTGCATTAACTGTTGTGCAGCTGCAGGACGATGAACATCCAATCCAACCATTGCAATACTATATCCTCTTTTTTTGTAATAATTAGCTATTTTTGAAGTAGTTGTAGTTTTTCCATTACCGAACAAACCAACCATCATAATCTTGAAAGGTTTTTTCTTTTTTATTTCTAAACCATTCTTTTTACCACCAAGAAACTTTACTAATTCTTCATATACAATTTTAATTAAATATTCTTTTTGACTAATTCCCTTGGGTAATTTTTCATCAAGAGCACGTTTTTTTATATCTTTACTTAACTTAAAAACTAACTCAACATTTACATCTGCTTTCAATAAAGCTCTTTGAATATCTTTAATTAATGAATTTACTAATTTTTCATCAAAAAATACACTTTGTGTAATTTTTTTCAATGAACTTTTCAATGCATCCCCAAGTTTTTCTAATACCATTTTATAATCCTAAATTTGAAAAGAATTTATCCATATTAAACTTTTCTAAATCTCCATAATTTTGACCAGTACCAAAATATAAGATTGGTTTTCCAGTTACATAACTAATTGAAATTGCTGCACCACCTTTTTCATCAATATCTGCCTTAGATAAAATAATACCATCTAATTCAATATTTTCATTAAATGCTACGGCTTGTTCAACACAATCATTTCCAGTAATCGATTCTCCAACAAATATTTTTAAATCTGGGTTTGAAATTTTTATTATTTTTTTCAATTCGCCCATAAGATTAATATTACTATGTAATCGTCCGGCAGTGTCAATTAAAACAACATCTAGTTTTTTTGATTTGGCATGCTGGATTGAATCAAAAGCTACTGCGGCAGCATCAGCACCATATTTATGCTTAATAACATCAATGCCCAATTTTTCACCATGTATCTCTAATTGTTCTATTGCAGCAGCCCTGAATGTATCTGCAGCAGATAAAACACAACTCAAACCATTAGATTTTAACATTTTTGCAACTTTTGCAATACTAGTAGTCTTTCCACTCCCATTTACTCCAACGAAAACAATAATATAAGGTCCATTATGACCCTTTATAGATTCAATAAGATCAAAATCATTATCTTCGAACAGACTAGAAATAACTTCATTCAGATTTTTTTCTATGATTTTTTTAATTTTTTTACGTTCAATTGAAATCCCAACAAGATCCAATTTTAAATTAGTTTTAATTTTTTCAATAACTTCAATAGCAACACTATTTTCCAATAAAATTAATTCAAGTTCCCAAAATAAATCATCAAATTCAGATTCAGTAATTTTTTTAGTTGAAATACTTTTTTTTATTTCAGTAAAAATAGTCTTTTTCTTTTTCGAATCATTAACCAACTCCTTAGAACTATCTTCAACAAGTTCATCAGAAGGCAATTCCTCTACCTTTTTACTTATATTTTCAACTGCACCAGACAGTTTCTTTTTTAAAAACTTAAACATAAAAATTCAATAAAAATAAGATTTTTTAAACGTTGCGTTTTACCTTTTTTTCTTCTTTTTAACTTTTGTATACTTTGCTTCAGTAGAATAAGCCCTAGATTCCAATAATCTAATCTTGATATGGTCCTTTAACTCAATAATTTTTTTATAAGTCGATTCAGTACTTTTGGAAGAATATTTATCCATTTCATTAAAATAAAAAATAAGGTCTCTATGTTCTTCCAAAGCAGATTCAAAAGATTCCTCTCTGAGAAGGTGATAAACTTCAGATAATTGATTGTTGAATTGTTTTTTAGCTAATTTATATCTATAAATTTTTTGACAGTATACATAGTATTTATCAATAAAATTCATTAATTTATTATTTCCATTTAATTTAGGCCTAACTTCGAAAATTGTATCCAATCCAATGCGAATTAAATCTAAATCTTCCCCTTTAATTAATAATAAAAGTTCTTTTATCTTCATATAAAGTGTTAATTGTTCCCTCATAATAAAATATAAATCATCAAATTTTTCTTTATCTTCAAGAGAAGAATTAGCATATTCATCAGATAATAAAGCATAATCTGCTAATGCTTTGTTAAAATTACCTTTACTTAAATTTGAATCAATTTTTAGAAAAAGTAATTCAAATTTTGTTTTTTCTGTTTTTTTAAATAACTTAAACATACTAAATATATAATATTAATTTTTTATAAACTTTTCTTATGGATAATTTGGTAAAGGATTTTGTTGATCTTTACTTGGACCTGCTGCAATGATATCATCAATCCTTAAAATTAACT
Source organism: archaeon (assembly GCA_018652475.1). Taxonomy (GTDB): domain Archaea; phylum Nanobdellota; class Nanobdellia; order SCGC-AAA011-G17; family PNOQ01; genus JABHIB01. Next base: position 26,919 of record JABICB010000019.1, on the reverse strand, counting down.
CAGCAACCTCTGAAGCAGAACTTATTGCTTGAGTTTTAATCTTTAAAGGTTCTATAACACCCATCTCCCAAGCATCAGTAACTTTTCCTTCAAAAACATTTATTCCTGCCCATTTTTCTCCAGCATCATGTTTAACATTCAATTCAGTCAAAATATCAATAGAATCTAATCCAGAATTATCTGCCAAGGTTCTAGGAATAACTTCCACGGAATTTGCAAAAGTTTGAACTGCAAGTTGTTCCCTTCCTTTCAAGGAATTTGCAAAAACTCTCAATTGTTTAGCTAATTCGATTTCTATAGATCCTGCACCTGCAACTACTTTTTTTGTTTTTAGGGCAGTAGACAAATCTCCAATTGCATCCATAAGCGCACGTTCGATTTCATCAATAACATGGACAGTAGCTCCTCTAATCAAGATAGAAACTGCCTTAGGATTATTACATTTGGTAATAAAAGTCATATTTTCATTACCAATCTTTTTTTCCTCTACTTTCCCAGCAAGACCTAATTCAGCTTCAGTTAACTCATTAAGATTATTTGTAATCCTTGCACCAGTAGCCCTCGATAATTTCTTCATATCAGATTCTCTCACTCTACGAAGTGAAAAAATTCCTCGATTTGCAAGATAATGTTGCGCAAAATCATCAATTCCTTTTTGACAAAATAAAACATTCGCACCAGATGCTGCAACTTGTTCAACCATTTTCTTAAGAATTTTTTCTTCTTGTTCAACAAAGGATTGAAGTTGAGAGGGATCAGTTATCTGAATCTTTGCATCAATTTCAGTATCTTTAATTTCGAGAGGTGAATTTAATAATGCAATTTTTGCATTTTCAATTAAACGAGGCATATTAGAATGAACACGTTCTTTATCAATCACAATTCCCTTGATAAGTTCGGAATCACTGGTTTGACTTCCAGCTATTTTCTCAATTTTTATATTATCCGTATCTATATTTTCATCCACATCTATGATATGATTAATTGCGCCAACAGAAATTTCAGCTAACTTATCTTTGGCTATCTCCGCTCCCTTTCCAGTCATGGCAGTAATAGCAATTTTTTTTAATAAAATATTATCTTCAACAGATATTTCTTCAGATAATTCATTCAAAATTTCAATAGATTTACTTGCAGCAATCCTATACCCTTTTGCTATTAAAGTAGGGTGGATGCCTTTATCCAATAAACTTTCAGCATTTTTTAAAAGTTCGCCTGCAAAGATAACTGCAGTAGTAGTACCATCACCAACCTCACTCTCTTGAGTTTTTGCAACTTCAACAACCATTTTAGCGGCAGGATGTTCAATTTGCATTTCATCTAAAATAGTTACACCATCATTAGTAATAGTAACTTCATTCATACTATCTACTAACATTTTATCCATTCCCTTTGGACCCAAAGTAGATCTAATAGTATCTGCCACTAATTTTGCAGCAGCAATATTATTTCTTTGTGCATCTTTTCCCAAAGTTCTTCTTGTATCGTCTGACATTATGTAAACAGGTTGATCATTTGACATTTTTAATTATCCTCATAAATTTAAAATTAATATTTTTGAAATATATAAAAATCTTATAAAGGCTTCGTTTAAAAAGATAAATATGACTTCTATTAAAACGATATGCTTATTAATAAAAATAAACAGATAATACTATCATGAAAACGGGGATAAATGTTTCCGATGCAATGACGAGATCGCCAATATATGCTTCGGCAAATGATTCTGCAATAAAATGTGCAGAAATGATGGCAGAGAAAGGCGTTGGAAGTTTAATAATAAAAGAAGAGGGGAAATTACTAGGAATAGTAACTGAAAAAGATTTTTTAACAAAAATAGTTGCACAACAAAAAAAGAATACTACTCCTGTAAAAGAAATTATGACTTCAGTAGAAAATTTAATTACTATCTCTGGAGAAGATGACCTATATAATGCAATCAATACTATGTCTAGGGAAGATGTAAGAAGATTACCCGTTGTATCTGATGGATACATTCTAGGACTTTTAACTTATAAAGATGTTATGAAAATTCATCCAGATTTATATGATATTTTTGTACAAAAATATAAAATAAGAGAAAGTACTGATAAACCAGAACAAAGACACTATGTAGAAGGAAAATGTCAAAGTTGTAGATCATACCACCAACTAATGAAAGTAAAAGGCATGTGGAAATGTATTGCATGCAGAGATGGAGTAACTGAAAATAAAGAACTATAATTCTAAAAATGATAGGAAATAAAATAAAATTAAATCTCGGAAAGGGATTTAGATTAAAAAAAGAAGGAACATTCAATTTAGATAAACTTCTAAAAGAAGTTATGGCCTTAGCAAAAAAAAGAAAATATCTAGTACAAATAAAAGATCACACAGATAAATCGGAAAAAGCAGGACACGATATAATTATTGTTTGGACATTAGAAAAAAATATTAATGAATATATAAAATATGAATCGAAAATAGAATTTTTATTAAGAAGAATAAACAAAACTGAGAGTAATGTAGCAGGATCTAATCAAATAACATTTACTGCAGATTTAATTACAGATTATAATAGTAAACTTAAACACACAAAATTTTTGAAAGTATTTGGAGAAATATATAATACATTTATTATTAGAAATAAAATAGAAAAACATAAGAAAAAATTATTAGCTGAACTAACAGAATTAAGAGACCTAGCAAAATTAAATATTGATATGCACACATAAAGAAACCAAAATGTTTATTAAATCAATTTTCTAATATTCTAACATGTCAAAAACTATTCCAATAAGTAAAGGATTAAAGATAAAGTGGAAAGGCCCATTTGATATGGGAGAATTATATAAAACAATTAAATATTGGTTAGATTTTAATGGATACGGGGATGAAAAAAAAACCTTTAGGGAAGAAAAATATGTAGAAAGAATAAAAGGTGGAGCAAAACAAGTTGAGATTAAATGGCGTGGAGAGAAAAAAGTAAGTGAATATTTTAGTTATGTTATAGAAATAACTTATTTCATAATTGGATTAAAAAAAACAAAAATTACTAAAGATGGAAAAGAGTATGAAACAGACAAAGCAGATCTTGAATTGAGATTAAGCGCATCACTGATTACTGACAATAAAAATAAATTTAAAGATAAAGAATTATTACAACAGTTTTATGATAAATACATCATTCAAGATAGAATAGAAGGGAAAAAAATAGAACTATATCAAAAGATTTATTCATTACACGATGAAATAAAAGGATTCCTTGAATTACATAAGTACTAAACTTTATAAATAAATAAAACAAAATATGGTTAAGAATGGGCGAATTTGATTTAATAATAAAAGAATTAGGAATTAAGCAAAAATCTAAATTTAATATGATTGAATTATATAGAACCTTGAAAGAATGGTTTGAGCATCAAGGATATACCTTATTTGAAAAAGAATATAATGATATTTTTAAAAAAGATAAAAGAAATCTCAAGATAAAATGGGAAGCACAAAAAGAAATAGATGATTATACAAAATTTATTATAGGTATTGGAATAAAAATAACTGATTATAAGATTATCACAACAAAAACAGAAAAATTAGTAAGCGGTACAATAAGTATGAACTTCGAAGGAGGAATAGAATCAGATTATGAAGAAAAATGGAGTTCAAATCCATTACAACTATTTTTTAGGGGAATTTATGATAAAATAATAAATACTCCAAAAAATGAAAAAAATGAAAAAAATCTATCAAATAATGTACATGAAGTATACAATAAAACAAAATTTTTCCTAAATATGTACAAATTTAAGTAAAACCAAAGCTTTTTAAACTAGTTTTTTACCTTAATTATAAAGCCCGTCATGAGAATACCCAACGGAGCATATGATAACATCAAGCTATGAGTTTGGGGGTTAGTGTCTCGGGCTACATTTAGATCATAAATTTAAAAAATTTACAGAATCATAAAAAGTCCTTAAATGGCAGAGAATAACAGTTCACGTTCATTTAACAACCTTAGTGGTTAAAAAAGTATAAGATAGTACATCTTAATTTAGAATTCTGTAAATTTTTAAAGATATAATCGGGAGAAAATAAAAAAATGGGAAAAATAAGCATATCAGCTGCAAAATACATAGTTCACGCAGACATTTCAATTGAAGGAAATGTAGAGAGACCTGATGTAATTGGAGCTATATTCGGACAAACAGAGGGCCTATTGGGCTCAGATTTAGAATTAAGAGAATTACAAAAAAATGGAAAGATAGGTAGAATAGAAGTAAATACGAGTTCAAAAAACAGAAAATCTATTGGAAACATAGATATACCTTCTAGCCTAGATAAAGCAGAAACAGCAGTGATTGGAGCAGCACTTGAAACAATAGATAAAATTGGACCTTGTATTGCAAAAGTTAATGTAACTGGAATCGAAGATGTAAGAATCTCTAAAAGAAGTTTTGTTATAGACAGAGCAAAAGAATTATTAAAAAATTTAACAGAAGAAACATTACCAGATTCAAAAGAATTAACTGATGAAGTATTTCATTCAGTTAGAATGATGGGAGTAATTAAATATGGTAAGGATAAATTAGCTGCATGTCCTGGATTAGACGACTATGAAGAAATTATAGTTGTAGAAGGAAGAGCAGATGTTTTGAATTTACTTAAACATGGAATAAAAAATGCAATCGCCATGAATGGTTCTAATATTCCAGATACAATAATTGAATTAAGTAAAACAAAAACAATAACTGCTTTTGTTGACGGAGATAGAGGGGGAGATCTGATTATTAAAGATTTAATTGAAAATGCAGATATTGATTTTGTAACAAAAGCTCCAGATGGAAAGGAAGTTGAAGAACTAACTAGTAAAGAACTTAACAAAGCATTAAGAAGCCAAATCTCAGTTAAAGATTTAAAACTAGATCAGAAGAAAGGTAGAAAGGATGATCAAAAACCGAAACTGACAAAAAAATCAAATGAGAAAAAGAAACCTTATAGAAAAACTGATAGAATACAAACAAAAACAAAATTGAACAAAACAGAAAGTAAGGAATTTGGCGATATGTTAAAAACTTTGACTGGAACAAGGGGAGCTTATCTTTTGGATGAAGAGCAGAATATACTTGGGAAAGTACCAACATCAGAATTAACTACTACAATAAAGAATTTGGGAACAACTATTCATTCAGTAGTATTTGATGGAACTATAGATAGAGACTTAGTGAAGGTTGCAGAAAAAAGTAAGATTAAACACTTAATTGCAATGGACACTAAAGTACCTAGTTCAATGTCTAGATCTGTTAAAATTTCAATAAAAGAAGATATATGAAACCAAAACAATTATAAAAGATAATTTCCAATTTTGGGATATGAAAAGAGTTAAAAAAAAATCATATCCCAAATCAAATTTTTTAATAGTAATTTTAATATTAATTATTTCTACAACAATCTTTTTTATAAATTATGAAAAAGATTGTAAGGAAGATATGACTTGTTTTAATTCTGCTTTGGAAAATTGTAAAACTGCCAAAGTTACAACTACTGAAGATAATAATTTATTCAGATACAACATTGAAGGAAAACAAAATGAACTATGCATTATTCATATAACATTAGTCACTGTTGATCAAAATGCAGGATCAGAAATAATAAACTCATTCGAAGGAAAGGGTATGAAGTGTGAACTTTTAGAAAATACGAATATAATGGAAACAAGTAGTATCTTAGATTCTTGTTCAGGGCCCCTAAAGGAAGCTATTTATGAATCAATTATAGAAAAAATGTATGGTTTAATAATAGAAAATTTAAGTGAAACTATTTCTAGTTTAGCAGAATAAAAAGTGTAGGCATGCCCAGTAATCGATATAAAACCCAGCAAATAGCTTGATCTTAACTTTTCCTCCTCTCTGGATCCTAAAAGCACGAATATTAAAGATTAAAGCTGCTCCATTCCTGGTCTGACTTGGTTCTCCAAAACACCCGCCAAATAGGGCAGAGTATCAACGTACGAGTTAAGACTACTCATTGAATCTTATACCTCAACTAAGCTTCAACCCCACATAAAGCTCATTTGTGGTAACAAGTAAGAGCTAACTACCCGGTCTAGCCTACTTAACTTTTATTACCCAAATAACTTTTAAAGGTTACTATTTAGAAAAAAGTATGGAAACTATAGAGTTTTGCAAACTAGTAGCAAAAGAAATAATAATAAGAAAAATTTCTACAAAAAAGGAAGTGATGCAACTAAGAGATAAACTTGCAAAAGAATATAATCCCACAAAATTTCCAAGCATTATTGAAATATTGATTAATGCACCAAATGAAAAAATATCAGAATTAAAAAAATTTATGTTAACTAAACCAGTAAGGAGTATGTCTGGAGTTGCGCCAGTAGCCTTAATGACCAAACCAATTCCTTGTCCGCATGGAAAATGTATTTATTGCCCAGGGGGACCCAATAGTAAATTTGGTAATGTTCCTCAATCATATACGGGAGGAGAACCTGCAACAATGAGGGGAATAAGAAATCACTTTGACCCTTACCTTCAAATTTTTAATAGATTAGAACAATACGCATTATTAGGTCATGAGTTTGATAAAATAGAATTAATATTCATGGGTGGAACATTTCCTGCCTTCGAGTTAGAATATCAAGAAGAATTTACAAAATACTCCTTTAAAGCATTAAATGATTTCTCAGAATTGTTTTTTAATAAGGATGGAGAATTGAATTATCTGAAATTTAAAGAATTTTACGAATTACCAACCTTGAATTTTGAAGATAAAGACAGAACAAAAAGAATTCAAGAAAAATTATTAGCAATAAAAGGTGAATGTAATTTAGAAGAAGAACAAATAAAAAATGAAACTGCGAAGATTAGATGTGTTGCATTATGCATAGAAACCAAACCAGATTATGGATTCACAAAACATGGACACCAAATGTTAAAATTAGGTTGTACAAGAATTGAGTTAGGAATACAGAGTGTATATGAAGATGTTATAAAAAAAGTTAATCGTGGACACACTGTAGAAGATACAAAAAAATCAATTAGACAATTAAAAGACTTAGGATTTAAAGTTGCAGGACATTACATGCCAGGGTTGCCATTAACTGATAAAAAAAGAGATATTGAGGGAATGAAAAACTTATTTTCAAATAAAGATTTCCGACCAGATATGTTAAAAATTTACCCTACAATGGTTAGCGAAGGAACATTATTATATGATGAATATAAATCAGGAAAGTTTGAACCCTTGAATGCAAAAAAAGCTGCAGAAATAATTATAGAATTCAAAAAAGAAGTTCCAAATTATTGTAGAATTATGAGAATTCAGAGAGATATACCTACCAAACAATGGACTGCAGGAGTAGAAATGACTAACTTCAGGCAGTACATAACAAACAAAGAAAATTTTGAATGTAATTGTATTAGATGTAGGGAGCCAAGAGATAAAAAAATTAATTGGGACAAAGTTGAACTATTAATTAATGAATATGATGCCTCAGGTGGAAAAGAATTTTTTATTTCGGCAGAAGATATTGAAAATAATATATTAATAGGATTTGTACGAATGAGATTTCCTTCAGAATCATTAAGAAAAGAAATTACTTCTAAAAGTGCATTAATCAGAGAACTTCATGTGTATGGAACTGCAACATCAATAGGTGCAGAAGGGAATGTCCAACACAGAGGATGGGGTAAAAAATTAATGAAAAGGGCAGAAAATATAGCCAAAGAAAGAAAGAAAAAAAAAATGGTAGTAATTTCTGGAGTAGGAGTAAAAGAATATTACTACAGATTAGGATATGAAAAAGAAGGACCTTATGTAGTAAAACAATTAAACAAATCAATAATTTTAGGAAAAAATTTAATAGAATTAATAAATTTTGAAGATCTTGACCCCATACAATTATCAGTACTAAAAAAGTTAATTGGAAAATTTACTGAAGACATGATAAATAAGGTAGATGATTTCAAAAAAATAGTACTAACATTAACTAATCAAAAAAAATACGAATTAAAAATAGAAGTAACTACAAATAAAAAAAATATCGAGACAAATTCGGGAAAAAATATATTTGTCTTGACAAACAAGACATTAGAAAATATATTAAAAAAAATTTAATTATAAAAACATTTATAAATAGACTGAATAGGACTAAATAGAATAAAATGGTAACTAGAATAGGTGGATTTAGAAGAAAAACAAGAGCTAAGCTTAGAAAAACAGTTAGAACTAAAGGGAAAATTAGCGTTAGCAAATTTGCACACAAGTTTGAAGATGGAGAAAAAGTTTATCTTGTTTTAGAGCCAGCAGTACAAAAAGGATCCTTTCACCCAAGATTTTATGGGAAAGCCGGAGTAATTAATGGTAAACAGGGATCAAATTATTACGTTGACATTAAAGATGGAAATAAAAAGAAAAAATTATTATCCCACCCAATTCATCTAAGAAAAGCATAAAATGGAAATAATATCAAAAAAATCTTTAAGCACTGTAGAAATGAAAGATAAATTAGTTGAAATAAAAGATAGAGATAAAGAACTAAATTTCAGAGGGAAAAAAGTAGAAGAATTTCTAAATATAGTGACAAAAGACAAAAAAAATAATGAACTAAGAAAAGATCTTGAAGAATTAGATTTGACAAGATTATCAGAATATCACATCACATTAATATTGAACGTTATGCCTATTGATTTAGACAGTTTAAGAACAATTTTATCTGGTGAAAATCTAACTTTGAAACCAGAAGATCTACAAAAAATATTAGATACAGTGAAAAAATATGCATAATAAAAATATTGAGATTAAAAATGTTAAGAAAGAAAATAGAGCGAGAGGAAAAAGCATTCATATTGGATTTCCTAAAAAATGGTTATCCAACAGATATGAGACCGTTACATCAAAAGACGGCAATAGCTCAAGCTATAGGTCTTAACAAATTTACGCTACTCGAAGTAGTTCCAAAAAAAGACGAGTTTCTACAACCCTTGGAAGAAGTATATATTGGAGAAGGCAAAAGAGATAAAATACACCATATAATCGGTAGATTACCTCCTTCAAAATTAACAAATACAGCAAGGTTGGAATTGGATGACGCAGTGAATACACTAATTGACACTAAGGAAGAAGAATTTTTAAACTTTTTTAATAAAGCAGGACCAATAAATATGAGAATGCATCAATTAGAGTTATTACCAGGAATTGGAAAAAGACATACAGAGGAAATCTTAAAAGAAAGAGAAGAATCTGATTTTGTATCTTTTGCCGATATAACTGAGCGAGTCAAACTAGTTCCTAATCCTAAAAATGTAATTTTAAAAAGGATTCTTGTAGAATTAAACAACGAAGACAAACACAAAATCTTTACTGCTTAATATATGAGAATAACAAAAGATTTTTAAACCCACTAAAAACCAACTAATGAGTAAAATGGTCGAAAACGAAAAAAATTTCAAGCACGTTGTGCGTATATTGATGACTGACATCAACGGTAAATCCACTATAAATGGAGGATTACAAAAAATAAGGGGAGTAAATCACGCTCTATCTCACGCAATTTGTACAGTATTAAAACTTAAAGATACGGAAAAAATTGGTGACATTGATGAGAATACATTAAACTCAATTGAAGAGATCATAAAAAATCCAAGTGCTGCAGGAATGCCTGAATGGATGTTAAATCGTAGAAAAGATTTAGACGATGGAACTGATAAACATCTGGTAAATATAGATTTAAAACTTCAAAAAGAATTTGATTATAAAAGATTACAAAAAATAAAAAGTTACAGGGGATTAAGATTATCAGTAGGCTTACCTGTAAGAGGACAAAGAACTAGATCAAACTTTAGAAACAAAAAAGGCGGTAAGAGCCTTGGTGTTAAGAAAAAGAAAAAATAGGTAGCAAATAAGAATGGGACAAACAAAAAGACAAGGAAAACAATATAGTACGCCCTCTCACCCTTGGCAAAAGGAAAGGATAGTTGAAGAGAAGGAATTAACTAAAGAGTACGGTTTAAAAAATAAACAAGAAATTTGGAGAGGTATTGCTAAACTAAGAAAAGTTACAACACAAGTTAAGAAAATAATTGCTGCTAAAAATTTTACTCAAGCTAACTTAGAAAAAGATAATTTACTTGCAAGTTTAACAAAATATAATTTAATTGGAAAAGATGCAAAAATAGAAGACATTTTGGATCTTACTTCAAAAGATTTCTTAGATAGAAGATTACAAACACAAGTTCATAAGAAAAAAATAGCAAACACTGCTAATCAAGCTAGACAAATGATTGTTCATGGACATATTATGATTAATAATAAAAAAGTGACAATACCTTCTTACATGGTTTCAGCAAATGAAGAAAGTCAGATTGCATTAAAACCATCTTCAACATTTGCAAGAATAGTAGAAGAAAAACCAATAGAAAACACTAAAGAAATAAAGAAAGAAACCAAAGTGAAAGTTGAATCAAAATCTGAAGAAAAACCAGTTAAAGAAGAATTAAAAACAACTGAAACAAAGGAAGAAGTGAAAGTTGAATCAAAATCTGAAGAAAAACCAGTTAAAAAGGAGAAAGAAAATGGAACAGAGTAAAAAGAAAAAATTAAGATGGGGAATAGCTCATATATATTCTTCTTATAATAATACTATAATTCATGTAACTGACATTACTGGTACAGAAACTATAACTAAATCCTCTGGTGGAATGGTTACAAAATCACATAGATTAGAAAGCAGTCCAACTGCAGCAATGAATGCAGCAAAAATGGTTGCTGAAAATGCATTAGATAAAGGAATCAATGCTTTACATTTAAGAATAAGAGCACCTGGCGGACATAATGGTCCAATGACTACTGGCGCTGGAGCTCAAGCAGCAGTAAGAACATTAGCAAGATCAGGAATTAAAATAGGAAAAATATCAGAAGTTACACCAGTACCACATGATGGTTGCCGAAAGAAAGGCGGTAAAAGAGGAAGAAGAGTATAAGATGAAACTAACAATACTTGAAAAAACAGAGCAAAATTTAATCTTTGAATTAACTGAAGCAGATCACTCTTATGCTAATGCACTAAGAAGAATCATGATGTCAGAAGTACCTACTCTTGCAGTAGATGAAGTAAACTTCTTTGCAAATGATTCAGCATTATATGATGAGATAGTTGCACACAGAATTGGATTAAATCCCCTAACAACTGATTTAAGTTTTTATAACTTCAAAGAAGATTGTAAATGTAAGGGAGAAGGATGCCCGCTTTGTCAAGTAACTTTAACACTAAAAGCAGAAGGACCAAAAACAGTATATGCTGAAGAACTAGAATCTCCAGATGAAAACGTAAAATCTGTTTTCCCAAAAATGCCAATAATAAAATTAATAGATACACAAAAAATAAAATTAGAGGCAACAGCAATCTTAGGAATAGGAAAAGATCATGCAAAACACATCCCGGGAATCATTTCATACAAAAACAAACCAGTATTAAAAATAAATAATGAACACAAACAATTCAATAAATTAAAAGATAACTTTCCAAAACAAGCATTTGTAGAGGGAAAGTTAAACAAAGATGCATTATTAAAAAATAATTTATATGAAGCATGTGGAAATATTAATAAAGAATTATTAGAAGTTGGTTATGAAAAAAACACATTTATATTTAATATAGAATCATTTGGACAATTAACTCCAGAAATAATATTAAAAACAGCTATTGAAAAACTAAATAGCAAATTGGATGATTTTACCAAATCATTAAAAAAATCAAAAAAGATATAAAGATCCCTGGCGCGGAGGTGCCGGAGTGGTCAAACGGACATGGTTAAGGCCCATGTGGCTTAGTGCCTACGCAGGTTCGAGTCCTGTCCTCCGCATAAGAAAAAATGAAAAAAGCAAATCACACAAACGAACACTTGAAGAACTTAATAGTTGAATTAAAAGTTCATTCTGAGAAAGAGAATGCTCCGGCATGGAAAGCTATAGCAAAAGAACTAGAAAAACCAACTAGAAGAAAAAGAAAAGTGAACTTATCAAAATTAAACAAAGTAACAAACAAAGATGAATTAGTTGTTATTCCTGGAAAATTATTAGGGGATGGAGAACTAGAACACACTTTAAAAATTGCTGCATTTCAAGCTTCAGAAACAGCAAGAGAAAAAGTTAAAGTGATGACAATACAAGAAGCAATAAAAGAAGATCCGAAAGGAAAAAAATTAAGGATAATATGTTAAAATGGTTTTAATAGACGGTACAGATTTAATATTAGGAAGATTCGCAACAGTAATCAGTAAGAGAGCATTACTTGGAGAGAAGATAGACATAGTAAATTGTGAAAACATTATAGTTACTGGGGATAAAAAAACTATATTAATAAAATATAAAGAAAGAGTAGCTAGAGGAAATCCTCAAAAAGGACCATTTTTCAAAAAAATGCCAGATAGATTTGTAAGAAGAGCAATAAGGGGCATGTTACCATATAAGCAAGATAAAGGAATCAAAGCATTTAAAAATATCATGTGTTACATTGGAATTCCAAAAGAATTTAGTGAAATAAAACCAGAAACAATCGAAAGTGCAAAAATAACAAAAGGAAAAATTTTAAAATACACCACTGTTGGTGAAATTTGTAAAAATCTAAAATGAAAACTATACACAAAGCAGGAAAGAGAAAAAGAGCAATAGCAAAAGCAACAATAAATGCTGGTAAAGGTTCAGTTAGAATAAACTCTATACCTTTAGAAAATTATCAACCAGAAATTGCTAAATTAAGAATCACAGAACCTCTTTTAATTGCAGGAGATAGTATAAACAAATTAGATATCAAAGTTAAAGTAGTTGGTGGAGGCTGGCAAGCACAAGCAAATGCAGTAAGATTAGCAATTGCTAGGGCATTAGTTGAAACTAAAAAATCACTTAAACAAGCATTTTTAGACTACGATAGACACTTATTAGTAGCAGATACTAGATTTAAAGAAGCTTGTAAACCAAATGACTCTAAAGCTAGAGCAAAACGTACAAAATCATATCGTTAAGGATACAATAAAAATGATAATACCAATAAGATGCTTTTCATGTGGAAAACCAATCGGTCACCTATGGGAAGAGTACAATAAAAGAATAGAAGCAGGAGAAGATAGAAGAGAAATATTAAATGATCTTGGTCTTGATAGGTATTGTTGTAGAGCTTTAATGATGGGCCACGTAGATTTATTAGAAGAAGTGGCTAAATTTAAAAAGTTCTAATTCTTTTTATTTTTATGAGAGATAATATTTGGTTAGATAATAGAATGAATACTATCTGGCAAAAATTAATGCCGGAAGTAGAAAAAGAAAATCAAGTAAATATTCATTTTGGTAGATTTTGGAAAAATAAGTTTGGACATATAGCGAGACAAAAAGATGGTTCTAGTCAAATACTAATTAACAGCTATTTTAGAGATAATAAAGTACCTGAATACATTATAGACCTAACTATTGCACATGAATTAGTTCACTATATGCACGGCTTTCAATCGCCCAGACAACAACAATTCAGATACCCCCATCAAGGTAACATAGTGAACAAAGAGTTGAAACTCAGAGGATTTGAAATATTATTAATCCTAGAAAAACAATGGGTAAAAAATCAATGGTGGAACCTACACAAATCACTTTCTAGCGAGAGGAAATCTCATATGTTTATTACAGACTAAACAAGAATAAACTACATTATGTTTTTGAGTTCTAACTCTACAATTAATACCTTGCTTCAAAAAACTATAACAATACTTACAAAATTTTCTATTCAAACCACGAGGCATTTTGAGATTAACTTTCATAGCAATCTTTCTAGCCAAATTAACATATCTATCTGCAAGTTTTGTATCTTTAGAAAAAATTTCTTCTGCCTGCTCAAACAATTCTTTAACTCTTTCTCTAGCAATTTCTTGAGATTTAGTTTTTCCAATAGCCATACAAAACATTACAAAATTAAGCTTATAAATTTTTCTTAAAAAGTTCTTTTACCAAAAATACAAGTACCTAGTCGAACCATATTAGATCCCTCTTCAATAGCAACCTTGTAAGAATTACTCATACCCATAGAAAGAACCTTCAAATCCAGATTACTTTGATCTATTAATTTACATTTATCAAACATTTTTTTCATTTTTTTAAAATATGGTCTAACTTTTTCCAAATTTAGACTATATGGCTCAACACACATCAAACCGCAAATTTTTAAATTTGAAAAATTTGAAAGAGAAGATATAAATTCCTCAATCTCTGCCAATTTAATTCCATCCTTAGAATCTTCTTCGGCAATATTAACTTCAATATAAACTGAAAGAATTTTATCAGTTCGTTTATTTAACGATTCAGCCAATTTAAAAGAATCAACAGATTGAATAGTATCAAAAATAGGCAAAGCATGATTAATTTTATTTGTTTGTAAATGTCCGATCATATGCCAATTGATCTTATTAGATATACTTTCGAAAACCCCCTTCATTTCCCTTGCTTCTTGAACATAATTTTCACCAAGATCAGTTGCACCTGCAGAAATAACTTGAATAATATCTTCTTTAGACCTAGATTTAACAGCAACAACTATAGTTACATCATTAGAAATTTCACTTCTTATTTTTTTATAATTATTAAAAATAGTTACCATAAAAAAGTGGACAACTTTCCAAGGTTCCCGTATAAGATTACAGTACAACTTGGAACGTAAGATTGCTTAACTTCTGAGTTCGAAATGAGCGCAGGTGTATCCAATCCACTATGGCCGTCCTAACTTTTGATTGATATAGGTTGTTTTTAAAACTTCCGATTTTAGTAATCTACTTCCGATGAGATTTATTTCCCAATCTACTAAAAACTCTTTTTTCAAAATATGACAAAACACTTGAAGAAAGCTCATTAGATTCATACTTTTTGTTCAAAGATATAAGTCCTCCCACATCTGCAACTAATTCATGTAATTCAGGACACTCAGAATAAATATTTCTTAAATGACCTTCACAAGTTTCAAAAGAATTAAGTTCATCAGTTAAAACAAAATCACATAATCTATCATTTCGCTCAGTAAATTTTTCTAAAAACTCTTCATTACCCTTATAATATTTACAATATTCATCAAGTAACACTTTTGAATTTCCAGTGAGACAAAGTAAATGCGCTTCCTCGTGGCCTGCAACAAAAGAATAATCATTCTTGAATTTTTTCAAAGATCTCAATTTATATGGTAATTTTAATGTGTATTTTAACTCACTAGACTCCCCATTGATTCCCAATTGAGCAAGAATTAATTCAACTTTACTACTTTCTGGATAATAAATACTTTGACCCATCTTAACTAATTTGGAAGGGTATTTTCCATTTGTTAGAACTGGAAAAAATTCTTTATAATCGACATTATAATCTTCAGACAAATAAATTGAGGTTCTAAGATTATTTAGATGATGCTCTACCAAGTTTTCTTTTATTTTTCTTTTATTTTTCCAAAACATATCTATTACCTAATAATCAAAATTATCGTTTGGGATTATATCATATAATGAAATATCATAATGTTTTAACATCCCATGATACATCCCCATAATCTGTTTCCTGTTTCTATTACTGAATCCTTTCGGAAGGGACAAATCATTTCTTTCATGAAATTCCTTTATCCAACATTTTGCTAAACAAACACTAACGGAAGGATTCTCAGTAAATTTAGGGATTATATAATCTTTTTCAACATTTCGTTCATTAAAAATCTTCTCTGAAAGATATAATGAATATAATTCCTTATGTTCAGAATATTTTCCAAACTCCTCATTAACTTGTTCTAATGAATAACCTTGATCAAAAAAATAGCTACCAATCCCTTCAAAATCTCGTTCTAAAACCAGTTTATCCAAGTTATCAACCATTTTTTAGTACACATGGTTAGAATTATTTTTTTATAAAGGTTTCTATTTTGTAATCACTACATAGTTACATTAGTTTAAGATTACTAGTAATCTTATCTATGAACTCTTCCTTTCCAGGACCAATAGCTAAACAGGTAATTGTACCAGGAGCAATCTCTGTTCTTCCAGCATCAGTTATTAAAGCTGAAGTAAGTTTAGCATCTTTTGCAAATTGATTAAATTCCAAAAGATCTTTCTCACCATCAACTTTCAAAACAACCTTTTTCATACCCTTTGCACGCCATGCCTTGACTTTTTGATCATCACTACGTAATGTCGCCTCAGTAGATGCATGTGCAACTTGAGCAGCGACCTTACCTTTGGACATTTTCAAATCAGACCTTACCAAAATTACTTGTTTATATTCCATTTTTAATTAGTTTTATATTTATGATCTATATGATTTTCAACCTTTTTTAGCGTTTTATGTAATGCAGTAGATAAAATCCAATCATCGCCATTAACAGTTAAGTCTCCATCTGGAAATTGAACTTTTGCATGAAATGAATACATACACCTACCCCCATCCTTATGATGTTTTTTAGCATGAAGAATTAAACTACCTTCAATTTTACGATTAATCTTTTCATAATAAGATTCAGAAAATTCAACTATTTTTTCTTGTTCTTTTTCATCAAACTTTTCAAGACCTAGAATTTGTATATTATCATTTACCATAACGATTAATTTGAAAAGAACTATTTAAAGTTTATTGAGTCCAATAAGATATGTCTCTTTACTCTTTTTTCTACTAGCAACTGGTTTGAATGTTTTTACATGCCTAAACACACTATTCATCTCTTTCCAAAAATCTGAATAATAAGAACCTTGAAAAATTTTACAAACAAATTTACCATCTTTTTTCAAAACTTTTTTTACAATCTCTAATGACCTGGAACTTAACATAAAGGAATTATAGGTATCATTATCCAAAATTCCTGTAGTTTGTGGCGCAGCATCACTAATTACTACATCATAAGATTTTTTTAGGTTTTCATAAATACTATCTGACATAATATCTGCAACAATAATTTTTGCATCCCTAACTTTGAATTTATTCATATCTATCGCATCAACATTTGCACCAATTTCAACAGCATACTGGGTCCAACTACCTGGGGCAGCACCTATATCTAAAACATCATCTCCCCTTTTCATTAATCTGAATTTACCTTGCATATCCTTAAGCTTGTATACGCTCCTAGCTAAATATCCTTCAGCAAATGCCTTAGTAGTAAATTTATCTTTCATTTTATATGAACCTCTACAATATCTTCTTCTTTTAAAACATGGGTTAATCCCACAGTTTGAGCATCAAATTTTGCACTAACTCCCCATATTTTAGCAAATTTGAATTTCTTAATGAAATCTTTATGAACTACTTCTGCAAGATCCTTAACTGTAGAACCTTTTTTTAATGCAACTGGAGGATAATCTTTTTTCTTACCTGGAGTTTTAGTAAAAACATAAATTAAACCTAATTTTGACCAAATTTTTTTCCTTACTTTTTCAAGATCATCTGTAGATTTTACAATTATTCCCTTAAAGGGTATTGCTGCTTCAATCAATTCATTCTTTATAATTTTCGCATCTTCCCTCTTTTTTGAAACAATAACAATTAAGTCAGCATGCCTTGCAATACTAAGAAACGAAGGACCTAGTTCTTTATCTAAAAAATTTTCAGTAATTGCTGGAACCTCGATAGTTTGAATAATGACTCCGTTATAATTTAATGTGCCAACTTCTGGCAACACAGTAGTAAACTCATAATCTGCAATTAAAGGCTTAGCATTAGTCAATTTAGCTAATAAAGTAGATTTACCTACATTAGTTACTCCAATCAAAACAACTTGAGCAGAACCCTCTTTTTTGATAGAAATACTGCCCCCACTACCCTTAGAAGCCTGTTTTTCTTTTTGTAACATTGATTTATACTTGACAATTCGTTTTTTGATCCCATTTCTTAATTTTTCTGCACTTTTATGTTTAGGACCTACTTGTAACATCTTCTGTAAAATCCTTACTTTTTCAGAAATAGAATCAGCATGTGCTAAATCATCTTCTAACCTTTGAAATTCGAAACCTGCATTGATTGGCATAATGAATTAAACACTTTATCCATTAAAAAAGTTTTGTATATATTTGTTACTCACTGTCCAGTGACTACATAATAGAAACATTTATAAAGAGCTTAATTATCAAAATACTACAAAAGAGAGTAAAAATGAAAAGCAAATATTTACACACTATAGAAGATAACATCATTAAAGATGTATATAGTGCAATTTCTAATCACTATAATGACAAAATGTACTTTGCAGGTGGAATGAGTACACAATTTTTCTTACCAGAAAATTTACATAGGCCTAGTTCAGATATAGACATGAATGGCATTCCAAAATATTCATTAACTGAATTTCAAAAAGTAATCGCTGGAGGATTAGAAGAATTATTAGACAAAGGATACAAAACATCCAAGAAAAAACAGAGATATACATACGATATAAACCTAGATAATGGGGATGAAAAGGTAATTTTACAATATCCGAGAAAAAGCACTTCTTCATATGAATGGTTAAGAAAAGTAACAGGAAGGGAAAACGCTAATGCTCAAAAAGTAAAATATAATGGCGGACATATTAGATTAATTCCTACTGAAGATATAATCCTTCATAAAGTATTAAGATCAAACAGTTTTTTAAAACATGGATTAAAAAAACCAAAAAATAAAGAATTGCATCATTTACAAAACTCAATCGAAAGTCAAAAAGAAGACTTAATGTTGAATCAATTTAATATGAATGGGCCAGATTTACAAAAAGCAATAAGTAAAATTAGATTATATGCAGACATATTTGATATAAACGCATTAACTATATATAAAAAATTAGACAAAAAATATTTCTTAGAATCTTTGAGCGATTATAGAAATCTTACTCCTATGAAAAATCAAATTGTTGAAAATTTATATAGAATAAATCCAAATGTTTTTGGTGGGGAGTAATATGAAAAACAAGATAGAAGATAAATGCCCTTTATTACAAAATGTTAGGTACACAGAAAAAGAATCATTTCTTAAATATGCAAATAATAATTTAAATATTATCAAAAATAACAAAAAATCAATTATAATTCAAAAAGACAAACTTAATTTATATTATGTCCTTAATGGTTCATACTTAGAAAGTGTTATAGATAATAAAGATAAGATATCATATTCCTTAATTTTTGGAAAAAACTCTTTGTTTTCAGATATAGGATTTAAAAATTTTGAAACAGAATGGCATTCATTAGAAGATAATTCAAAAGTTTTAACAATTTCAAAAAATCAAAGAGATTACATAATTTTTAATTATCCAAAAGTTACTCAAAATATAATTAGATTACAAGATGAATTAGCTTCAAATTATCAAAATAGATTAATAAAAAATATGAATGACTTAACATTAGAAGATAAACTTCATAATGTTATTGATACTTGCATCACTCAGATTGGAAGAGAAGAAAAAGATTATTTTACCATGAAAAAACTTGATCAAAAAACACTAGCAAAAATGATAGGAACAACAAGAGAAAGTGTAAGTAGGACAATTAAAAATAGTAATTCTATTTCTTATGGAAATTCAAGAATAAAAGTTAAAAAAAGGTTACATGAAAAATGAAAAAAATATTAGAATACGCATTAATAGGTTCATTCTTAACGGGATGTGCAACAACTAATCTTGAAACTGTATCTCGACCCTGCAACACAATTCAAATACATAATCAACAATATGAAATTGAAGATTTATCAGAGATGTACTTAATTGCTGCAATAAAGGCAGGAACAATGAAAGCATATGAAAAAGAACAAATTTGGAATGGAAACCTAATTACCACTACTTTCATAACTGGTGTAACTAACCCATATAAACAAAAAAAATATTTAGAACAAATAATAAGAGTAGCAGATACTAATAACGACAAAAAGATTACAAAAGAAGAAACTGGACTTCTAAAAAGAAAAATTTTAAATAAATATTCTATAAAAAAAGATAAAAAAAGGAGCAGTTATTTTTACTGATTAGATAAAATGAAGAAAAATATTACTGATTATAATTCTTATATAAAAAATTTGAATGTGCATATTTCAAAAAAAATAATTAAAGAAGACATAATATCGTTAGAAAAAACAATTGAAACAATTGAGAAATTTGGCTTTAGAGGATATAGTAAAGGAGAACAAAATGGAGTGTTTTTAATTAGAAAAAAAGATAATTCCTTTTTAAATCAATTAGAGAACTATTTGGGCAGTTATACTGGACAAAAATTTTTAAAAAGTAATAATTTAAAAAAAGAAAATTTAAAAAAAATAAAATTAATAACGCATAGAACAGATAATAAAAGAGCAATAGGATTTATGGAAAATTATAATTTATATTTTATTAAATTAGGAGAATATAAATGAATAATTTAGAGAGAGAAATTAAAAAAATATTTGATAGTAATTCAGATATATTTTCCAAAGTAAAACTAGTTGAAGAAATAATTTATATTAATAAATTAGAGAAAAACAATATAGTACAAAATTATTTATCAAATGAAAACTATGATGAAAATTTATTTGGGATATTATTAACTGGAAAATTAAAACTAGAAAATGCAAAACCCTGTTTAAAACGTATTATAGAAAAAAATGAATCCTTAACTCCTTATGCCATAATTAGTATTGCTGAAATAGATAAAAGCATTGAAAATTATGAATATTTAAAAAAATATATTTCAAATCCATATTTGAAAAAGGCAACCCTTACTGGGTTAAGTTTAATAAAAAAAAATAAAGATATCATAAAAAAAGAATTTTAAAAAAACAAATCAATATTAAATCCAAGGACAGATTACTATTTTAAAAAAAAAGAAATAACTTATAAAAAAATTAATTAAATATTAATATTCAACAGAAATTGTTTGGGTTCCCCGGGGAAATTTTAATTCAAAGATATTCCCAGATCTGGAACGAATTGGATCAGTAGTTGGCACAAATGATGTTGTAAAAAAACGTACTTGAAGTTTTCCTGGCTGAGTATTTTTCCCACCAATATCCCTATAAAATTCTTGTAATTTATTATTAGATAAACCCCGGGTTCTTTTTATAATGCCAGGAGGTGCAAGAAAAACTGGAACTAGCTGACCTTCTTCACCCCTTGCACCTTCGCCACCAAGGACACCTGTAGAATCAAATAGTTTAGCTTCTTGTTTAGTCATAACTCTTCCATATGTTATTACCCTCTGGCGCTCAAGAGTAATTGGTTCAGTCAGAGAAATAGTTTTTGATTTAGGAATACTCATGGATTTAGATAAAGAGACAGTATTATCTTGCTCCCCTGTATCCCCTAAATCTGGCAAATTAATATCTGGGAATTGAGGGCCCAATCCTTGCGAGATGCCCCATGCTGCAATTCCTGCAAGAAAAAGACATCCCACTGCCGCTGCATCTGCAAAATCAGGAATCATTACTTGGGGTCCGCAATTACCTGCAATTGCACAAGTTGTAGATGAAGTTAGCAATGAATTAACTGTAGAAGGTTCAAAAAAACTTTCTCCAGTGGGATCAACTAAATTCATAGGATTATTATCAACATAAGAATATGCATGATTTTCTTTTACTGGATCAACAGACGTAAATCTCCCCGAATTAGAATCATAATAACGAGCACCAAAATAATATAAATCACTAGGGTCTAATTCTTTTCCAGTTGCAAAGGCGAATCTGATTCCATTATTTTCAACTTCCTGTCCAAAAGGAAGAGATTTGAAAGTACTAACTTCAAAACCACTATAATCTGTTATCAATCGATTACTCTTAATACGATCAGAATGAAAATAATTAATTTCAGAATCAACCATGGATGCAACAATCCCATCCAGGCCATAAACATAACGAGTAATACTTGAAGGCTCAATAATTATTTCAGTTTCATTAATATTGTCAACAACAACACTTTTAGCAAAACCCACAGGCATACAGATTATTAAAAAAATTACAAATAACACACTCTCTTTCATATAATAAATTACAAAAAAGATATATAAAAAGATTTCTATTCATACCTTAATGCATCAATAGGTTTCAAACGAGCAGCTTGTCTAGCTGGAAAAACTCCTGAAACAGATCCTACCACAAATGAAAATAATAAAGCACCTCCAATTAAATAAGGATCGATACTAACTTTTAACAAATCAATACCTAGTTGTTGATAAGCAATATATTCTACGCCTTTACTGATTCCAACACCAATAATTATTCCTATCAACCCCCCAAAAATCCCCAACATACCAGATTCAATTAAAAATAAAATCAACACATCAGAGTTCTTAGCACCAGTAGCTTTCATAATTCCAATTTCCCTAGTTCTTTCGACAACAGAAGTATACATAGTATTCATTATTCCAACACCACCAACTAATAAGGAAATTGCAGCAATACCAACTAAGATCCATTGTACTATACTCAATACATCGCCAATAGTTTGTAACAATTCATCAGAAGTAGATAAAGAAAAGGTAGCAGAATTTTCATCTTCATTTCTATAATCATATAGTTCTTTTCTTATTTCTTCAGCAACTAACGAAGGTTCGAAATCTTCTTTAACAACAATAGTAGCCATTGAAACCAATTCTGGCTCATCAACTAAATTTCTCAAAACCCCCAAAGGTAAATAAATAGAATAATCATCTGGCCCACCTACTTTTTTTAAAATTCCAACAACTTTAAAATTGACACCATTCATTTCCAATTTATCTCTAATCTCAAGATCTTCTGAAAATGTATCATGGGCAATTCCATCACCAATAAAAATTTTATATTTGTCAGAATCTTCAAGTAATCTTCCTTGCTCGGCTTGCCAAGAAGACATTCCACCAAAAGCTAAATTACTTTCTTTCGGAGGGAGACCATAAACAAATAAATTATTTAATTCACCATCAAATTCTACAACTAAAGAACTCATTAACATACTAACAATATAATCAACCCCTCCGACATCCCCAATTATCTTCAAATCATCTTCAGTTATTGATTTATCTGCCAAAGAAGAAGCAATTGGAGAAACAATAGAACCTGCCTTGCCCAACAAAGTTAATTTATTAGATCCCATTTCTTCAAACTGCCCAGTTATAGAATCTTCAAGTCCTTGCCCAAGAGAAATGAGAGAAACTACTGCAGCTATACCTATGAAAATACCAATCATAGTAAGCCAAGATCTTAAACCTCTTCGCCTTATACTTTTCAGAGCAAAAACAAAATAATCAGAAATCATCTTTTTCGTTTCTTTTTCTTCCTGTGTTTATAGATCGCAAAAATAACAAATCCTACAATCAGATATATCCACCAAGTACTTTTTTCATTAACAATCAAACCTAAATCTTTAGCTTCCTTTTCAGAATAAACATTAATTCTTAAATTATCACCCATTGTGTAAAGATTATTTGAAGAATCATAATATTCTAAACTTACTGGGATACTAATACTATCAGAAATAACATTGTTTAATCTGATACTAAATTCAACTTTATCAGAATCATCAGAATCAAGTTCACCAACATAAATTTCAGAAGAAGATAATACATCAAAGAAATCACTATTACCTAATTTAACTTTCAAAAACTTAACATCAGCTAAACCTTCATTGATAATTTTGATATTTACATCTGCAATATTTCCAACAATAAAATCCGGTTCAGAAACAATAACAGAAAGAATTGGATCAGTGTGAACAATTATACTAATCATATCTTCTCTTTCATAAGTTTCATTATTTCCAAAATAAGTTATGTGGACTGGAACACTGTATATATTCAATTCCGCATTAGGTAATACCACAATATTAAATTGTACAAGTTCATCATCGCCATCATTTATCTCATCAATAAAGACATTAGATCCCATATCAACTGGTGCAAAAGGTAATTCAGCTCCAGAAAAATCCAAATGCACATTAACATCAATTATATCAAATGAATGTTCATTCTCAAATCTTATATTAATCAACCCTTGTTCGCCAGGAGCAAATTCATTAGAATCAACAGACTCAATACTCATCGCACCAACAGAACCAACAAAAAGTAAACTAATTAAAAGTAATAATTTTAATTTCATCTTATTATTTCTCCATCTTTCAAATTTATCACTCTCTCTGCTAATTTTGCTATTTTATCATCATGTGTAATGATAATCAAAGTTTTACCTTTCTTATTAAGATCCATCAATAATTCGATAATTTCTTTTCCGGTTTTTGAATCAAGATTTCCAGTCGGTTCATCAGCCAAAATAATATCGGGATCATTTACTAATGCCCTAGCAATTGCAACTCTTTGTTTTTCACCGCCAGACATTTCAGAAGGTTTATGATGCATTCTATCTTTTAGTCCAACTTTTTCTAACAATGTACTTGCAAGTTTATTTCTATCTTCTTTTTCAACATCTTGAAAAATCAAAGGCATAGAAACATTTTCAAATGCAGTTAAAGATGGAATCAAATTGAAATTTTGAAAAACAAAACCAATTTTATCACTTCTAAGAACTGCTAACTCTTCTTCAGACAATGTAGACAAATCGTGTCCATCTAATATAATACTGCCTTCGGTTGGGAGATCTAAACTACCTATTAAATTCATCCAAGTACTTTTTCCAGCACCAGAAGGTCCTTTAATAGCAACAAATTCACCCTTTTTTATACTAACTGAGATATCTCTCAAAACATGTAACTCATAATCACCAATGTCATAACTTTTCCCAACATTATTCAATGATATTACGCTATCCATATTTTTCGAAATCTAAAAAAACTTATAAAAGGATAGGTTTACAAAAATATTACATAACGCAGGTGTGCCGGAGCGGTCAAACGGGGTGGACTCAAAATCCACTGGCTTAGTGCCTACGCAGGTTCGAGTCCTGTCACCTGCATATTATAAAAAATGAAAATAAAAAAAGTATTATTCGGAAAAGAAAAGAAATATTATTGGATAGAAGGAGATTTACATACTCAACACGGAGTAATAAAGGGAGATGATATTTCTACTGCAGAAGAACCTATAAAATCACACATGAATAAAGAATTCTTAGTATCTGAAGCTAACTTTAAAGATAATACTGACAAACTAAAAAGAGGACCACAGGCAATGCATTCAAAAGACATTGGACAGATAATGGCTAATACTGGAATAAATAAAAATTCCAAAGTTATCGATGCAGGAGTTGGTTCAGGAATGAACACTTGCCATTTAGCTAATATTGTGAAAACTGTTTATGGTTATGAAAGAAGACCTGAATTTTTGAAAATAGCTGAAAAAAATATAAAATCCTTAGATTTAAAAAATGTTAAACTAAAAGATGCAGATATTTATGAAGGAATTTCTGAAAAAGATGTTGACCTTATTTCCTTAGATTTGGCAGAACCTTGGCAAGTAATTCCACATGCAGAAAAAGCATTAAAATCTGGAGGATACTTAGTCAGTTATTCTCCTTCAACACCACAAGTTTCTGACTTCGTAGAAGCGATTAAAACAAATAAAAATTTCAAATTGGTGAAAGTAATAGAAACTATTGAAAGACCTTGGAAAGTTAACGGTAGAACAATACACCCTGAATTTCAAATTCTCGGCCACACTGGATTCCTAACATTTGTTAGGAAAATATAGAAACACTTTTTAATAAATTAAACTTACCAAAAGTATGCCACCAATTGAAACATTCATAGGAACAGCAGCCACAAAGATTGCAAAAGATATCAAAGCCGATGCAATAGTTTCAATAGAAAAAGTTAGATCTGAAGAATATGAAGAATCTGATGAACTACATATTTCTGTAAGCATATTTAAAAAAACTAGCCCGAAAATTTATAACAAAACGGAATACAAAACTAAAATTAGAAAACTAGAGTCAGGTTCCATGATTCCAATAAAAGATATTTTGACAGGTGCAATAAATAGAAAATATATTGAACAAGGTGAAAAAATAGTTTGTGTGGAAGATGGAAGTTTGGGGGCTGGTTACACCGGAGTTATTTTTATATTTGATGTTGATGAGATTTTTTTCAAAATAAGTAAACATAAACTATCTGAAAAAATAAACTCTGAAGTTATAGAATCAATAATAAATTTAGCATCAGAAATAGGGATAGAAGGTAGAGAAGGTAGGAAAATAGGAACTGCATTTGTCATAGGAGAACCTTCGGAATTAACCAGATATATGAAACAGTTAATCATTAATCCATTTTATAATTACGAAACAAAACAAAAAATAACAGATCCAGACATTAAGGAAACTATAAAGGAATTTGCTCAACTAGATGGGGCATTTATTTTAGATACAGAAGGACAAATAATTAGTTCTGGAACTTACATTGATATTGATACTTCTGAAGTAAAATTAGCAACTGGATTTGGAACAAAACATAGAGCTTGTGCCGCAATAACAAAACAAACTAATGCGATAGCAATAACCATATCTTCATCAGGTGGAAAAGTTAGAGTTTTTAAGAACGGAAAAATAATAATGAAGATTTAAGAATTAACTGGGACTATTTCTGCCTCTAACCAGCAGCCCTGACATTCATCTGAAGTTGGCATACCTACACTTATATTATTATAAGTTACTTGAACTAATTCTGAAGCAAATGGTTCAACACTAAACGGACCACAAATTTCAATACCTTTATTACCAGAAGTTTCAATTACATAATCAACAGAAGAAGACTCTTTATTTTCTACTAATAATACATAACAAGAAGAACCTGCACCCTCACAAGAAACAGAATAATTTATAGCATCATCACAACTGGCATGATATCTTGCACTAAATCTATACCAATCTGCTTCGCTCCATTCTTTAGCTATATCCATCTGACTTTGAGTAGTAGTTTTGGTCCAAGTCATAATGCCTGCAGAAAGAACAATAGTAAAACCAACTAATAACACAGTTACCAATAAGGGAGATATAGCTTTTTTATTCACCATCTTT
>JABICB010000017.1 GCA_018652475.1 archaeon | reverse complement strand
TTTTTCCAGCCATCAATTATGGGAATAGTTTTTTTATAAAAGAATGAGATGAGTATAATAGAGAGCAGTATTAATATTATTATCATAATTACCAGTTTTCATCTGGTTCAACATCTGAAAAGATAAAATTATCTTTCTTCAAATTCGTACTAATTTTAATTGGAATTTTCTGTAATCTAAGTTTTGCTTTTAATTCTTTTAACATTCTAGAATCGAATCCTTTGAACAAAGAAATATCTTTGTTAGAAATTTTTAAAGTTTTAGCTTCAAAGTTATTAAGTATTTTTGTTTTCAACATTTCAGCTCTTACCAATTCTCCAAATGATTGATGATAAGGTCCTGCAATAATACTATCTTTTTCGATATCAGAATGCAGCCCAACCTTAATTACAGAAATATTATTTTTTTTAAATTTTCCAACCATCCTCGACGTAATCTCAATAGATTCCTCTAATGTTAGAGGGGAATATTCTCCATCTTTAAACCAATTTTCAAGCATAGTATTTTTTAGAACTATCGGTGGATAAATTCTCACAAAATTGGGCTTTAACTTAATTGTTGTTTCAATAGTTTCATCGAGTGTAGCAGTATTGAATCCTGGAAGACCCGGCATTAATTGAACACCAAGTATAATGTTATTTTTTTTAATCAGGTTACACGATTCAATAGCAACCTGGGTAGTATACCCGCGTTTTGTTGCTGATAGAACTTCATCAGAGAAACTTTGAACTCCTAACTCGATAGTTCGAACGTTGTTATTTTTACAAAAATCTATAATATCCTTATCAATGGAATCTGGTCTGGTAGAAATTCTGATGCTGGTTAAGGTATCGTTGTATTTATTTACAGCATCAAAATATTGTTGCTGAAGTTTTTTTGATAATTTTGTAAATGTACCACCAAAAAAAGCGATCTCTTTTTCTTCCAATATATTATTATCACAAAATTTTTTAACGTTATCAGAAATTGATTGAGCTATAGGTGATTTACTTTTTGTAATTGTATCTTGATCACAATATACACAATTGAATGGACATCCAAGATGAGGAATGAAAATCGGAAATATTTTCATTTCATTAGAAGTTTAGAGTTTCAACTTTTTGCAGGCATGTTTCGCAGCATCCTGCTGTGCTTCTTTCTTGCTGTTACCGATTCCTAATCCATAAATTTCATCTTTTATTGAAACTTGGATAGTAAAAATTTTTTCATGCTCAGGTCCTTCTGCTTTTATAATATCGTAATCTGGGGTTGCATGAAATTCTGCTTGAGTATATTCTTGAAGTTTACTCTTATAATCAGCAAGGTGTCCTTTTTTGAGATGTTTGGAATAGTCACTCATGATAAATTTTATGATAAAATTTCTTGCCTTTTCGATATTTCCATCAAGGTAAATTGCACAAATTAATGATTCCATTGTATTAGAAAGAACTGAATTTAATCCACCTTTTCCGGCAGAATCTTTGTTGAATATAATATAGTTTTTTAATTTTAGTTTGCTGGAAATCAGAGCCAACATCTTTCTTGAGATGATTTTAGATTTTAATTTAGAAAGTTCACCTTCAGAATACTCTGGAAATTCAAGAAAGAGTTCTTCCGAAACAATTAAACCTAAAATGGAGTCACCTAGAAATTCCATTCTTTCAAAAGGTGATCCATTTACACTTATTGGTTCTCGTGATGTATGTGTAAGTGCTGCAATTAAAAGAGATGGATTGCTAAATGTGTAGCCAATAATTTTTTGGAATTTTTTTAATTCTATGCTTTCAGAATCTTTTGTAGCTATTTGTGATATAAGAGATTTGATTATATTTTTCAAAATAAAATAAAGTGAACCGACTTGTGTCGGCTCACTTTTTATTTAACAAATTTTTTAAAGATAACTACTCCATTATGACCACCAAAACCAAGAGAATTACTTAAAGTATAATTCACTTCCATTTCAATAGATTCATTTGGAATATAATCAAGATCACATGCTGGATCAGGATTTTCGTAGTTAATTGTTGGGTGTAATTTGCCGGTA
>JABICB010000012.1 GCA_018652475.1 archaeon | reverse complement strand
TTAGGTGAAATATCTGCTAATTCTTCGCAAGCTGTTTTGGTTATTCCTGCAACAACTGCAAATACAACATTAACTGTTTTGAAAAATGCTGAATATTTATCAGAGAATTTAACAGATGTAAATTATAATCTAACAGTTACTGTTGTAAATTCTGGAGGAAGTGATTTAACTTCAATAACTATTCAAGATTCTGATATTAGTTTAGATACTTCAGTAAATTTAAACAGAACACAAACATATTCAATTTCAGGAACAAAAACTATTTCAAAAACTTCTTCCAATGCAGAACATATTTTTAGCAAGGCAAATGCAACTTATGACGCAGTAAC
This sequence comes from archaeon, assembly GCA_018652475.1. GTDB lineage: Archaea > Nanobdellota > Nanobdellia > SCGC-AAA011-G17 > PNOQ01 > JABHIB01. The sequence goes on along the minus strand of JABICB010000012.1, from coordinate 2,794 downwards.
CTATGAATCAAATGAATTAAAAGTTTTAATTCCTGGTTATGGAAATGCAGGAAATTTATTTTTAGTAAAATCAGCAAGTTTACTAGAAACAACAAACACAAATGTTAGCTATAATATAAGTTTAAGATTAACAAATAATGGAGGAAGAAATTTAACTTCTGTTGAAATAAATGATTCTGATTCTTCTTCAAGTCCTTATAGTATTGGAACATTAATCTCTGGGCAGGAAATTTTAAGAAGTTACACAAAAACTTTTGATAGAACAACCTATGCAACTAATCAAACACTTGTTAGTGTTTCTGCAAATGGAACAGATGCTATCTCTGGTTTGATTGAAACAACAGCTGAAGGAATAGTCCTTGCAATTCCAGGAACCCAAACTCCTGCATCTTTTGTTTTAGACAAAATCGCAACAATTCACAATGTAACAAATACAACAATTAATTATAACATCACCTTAAGACTGACAAATAAAGGGGGAAGTGATGCAACAAGTAGTAATATAACTGATTCTGATTCTAATGATTCACCTTATGATTTAGGAACCGTTAGTGCTAATTCTTCAATTGAAAGAAGCTATATAGAAAATTTCACAAGGCAAGATACAACAATCTATCAATTGCTATCAACAGCAACTACGCAGGGAATTGATTCTTACTCCTCAAGCTTGATTTCTGCAAACTCAACTGAAATTAATGTAACAATTCCAGACACAGAAATAGGGAAACAAATTGTTATAACAAAGAACGTGGTTTACTCATCTGAAAATTCAACTGCTGTAACCTACAATGTTTCTTCTACGCTTTACAATTCTGGAGATGAAGATTTAATTTCTATTAATTATATTGATACTGACCTGAATGATGCTGCGTTCACAATAGATATTAGCAAAGGAGATTCTTATTTAATTTCTAAACTAGTTACATTAGATAAAGCGGCAAGCAATACAGATCATGAGTTTGATTTAGGAATGGCCACAATAGATGGTTTAAATTTTTATTCAAATAGGCCAACTATAAGAATACCCGGTTATGGTGGACCCGCAGATACTTATGTCTATTCCCCAGAATCTGTAACAACATCAACAAGTTTTGATACAATAATAAGAGTAAAAAATCTTAATAATGATGTTGGTCAAAATTTTATTATTGGTTACTGGATAACTAATGATGCTGAAACGATAAATTATTCTTCAGGACAATCAACAGTTTATGTAGCAGCATTAGGGGAAACAGATACAACAGTGACACTAACTTCTCCTTCTTCATCTGGAATATATAGACTAAGGGCTTTAGTGAGTTACGCGGGTGGACCCGATATTGCTTATGATACATTTTTAGTAACTGCTTCATCAACTCCTGAGACTCCTTCGGGAGGAAGCCCTGGTGGTGGCGGAGGAAGCATAACTGGAAGAGCAACAGAAGAAGTTGTTTGTAATGCCCCTTATATTCGGTATGAAAAAGGTTGTTGTTTAGATTCAAACAATAACAGTATTTGCGATAAAGATGAAATTTTAAAAAGTCCAGAAGAAGAAAATAAAACTTCAGATGTAGGAGAGATCGAAGAATCTCCAACTAAAACTCAAACATTTTTATCAAACACTTTAAATAAAATAAAACAATTTTTCAAAACTTCCTTCAGGTATGTAAAACAAAACAATTTATATTTTATAATTGGTTTTGGGAGTTTAATTTTCATTTTATTATCAGTGATAGTGATTATTAAGATTTCAAAAAGTAAGACTAAACATAAACTTATTGGAGGATTAGAAACTAAACTACAACATCTTAAATCATTAAAAAGAAAAGGAAGAATAGGTAAACTTGCCTACCACACAGAAAGAGAAGAATTATTGCAGAAAATTAATAAGGTTCTGAAAAACAAACATTTCATATTAATTCTTGGAGCTATTGGATTAATTGCTTTATTTTCAATAATGTCAAAACCAAGCATTACTGGAGGAGTGGTTGGTGTTGGAGAAGCTGTAAAAATAAATTGGTGGTCAGTATTTGGAATTTTAGTTATTTTAGTTTTAATAGGAATACTTATTATTTTATTTTATGTTCTTAAAGAACTCAAGAGTATAAAATCTAGATTAAATGAAAATACTGAAAAAGAAAAGGAACATAAAGAAGATAAATATCTAAAAAAGATAGCTATTAATAATAAAAAATATGTAATTAAAAGCATTAGCGAGTTAATTAATAAAAAAGTTTATACTGATTCTGGGCATTATATAGGGAATATAAGGGAAATGATTTTAGAAAAAAATAGAATTGATAGTTTAAAGATTAAATTAGATAAAAAACAAAAATTTAAAATTAAAGGAATTATTATCAAATATAATAATGTAAAAAGTGTTGGGGATATTGTGCTTGTTGATGAAGAAATTTTAAACAAAATTAACTTTTTGAAAGATTAATCAACTCCAACCATTTATTCGGATTCTCTAACTTTATATCAGTAGCCAATTCATAAGGACAACAATTTATTGCTTGATGTTTTCTTATGAAATTATAAAATATTTCATATCCTTTCATAATTGCATGAGCAGATTCTATTGTTCCATGAAATCCTCTAAAAATCTTAGTTCTCTCACGAATAGAATTATGCAACCTCTCAATAAATAAATTAAACCCTTCTCCTCTTGAAGCTATAACTTTATTATGGATGATTTTATATTTACCTTCCTTGTTATTATAGCCCCAAGTTTTTTTAACAAGATTTTCATAAGCAGTGTAACCATCTGTAGTGATTATTGTTACATATCCTTCTGTTTTGTATTTTACTTTAG
>JABICB010000002.1 GCA_018652475.1 archaeon | reverse complement strand
ACTTCTTCTGCATCTTTGATTTTTCTTAATGCGTTATTATAAAAAGAAGAAACAGCTGGCTGGCTGATTTTTAGTTTTTGACCTATCTTTAACTGAGTTAATTTCTGCTTTTTTAGTTTTAAAACTTCTATTTCTTTTTCTGTTAACATTATAACCTCAATAACCTATATTAGTACTTTTGGTTATATAGTATTTAAATGTTTTTGTTTTAAGAATTTACCTTAAAGATTAATAGCACCCGCTAACTCAACAATGCACTATCTCATTTATTTTCAAAAATACCCATTGTCGTAATTACTAATGTTACTCCAAGTAATGCAATAATAAGGTTTGGTATTGCTACAGATGGGCTTTGCAAGGGCGGGCCAGACAAAAATACATCTTTTTCTGGTTCAATATTATTTATCTCTAGATTATCTTCAGAAACACTATCACTCAAAGTTGTAGAAAATATCCCAACCCATGAAAATATCAATACTAATGTAAAGATTATCACTAACGTATTAGAAAGATTTTTCCTAGTAAAAGTTTCACCAATTTTATTTAACATATAAATATAATAAAAAAAGGTATATATAAATTTATTGAAAAAAATTAATCTATGAACTCGATTCCGAGTTCATTTTCAATTTCTTTTTTATGTTTAGGATCATTAGTTTTCCTAGGACCAAATATTTGTGGACTCCTAACTCCAGTAACAATCAACATAACACTCAATGTTTTTTCTAAATCTTCAGAAGTTTGTGCCCCCCAAATTATTCTCGCATCTTCTTCATCTAATTTTTCTGCAACAGCTTCAACAACCCTCTTACATTCATCAAGTGTGATATCAGTTCCACCTCTTATGTTTATCAAAGCTCCGTTAGCTCCAGCAATATCCACATCAAGTAATGGATTATTGATTGCTTTTTCAACAGCTTCAACAGCCCTATTTTCAGTATCTGATTCTCCGACACCAATCATAGCAACTCCTCCTTTTCCCATAACAGTCCTAACATCAGCGAAATCCAAGTTCACTAAACCAGGTTTAGTAATAAGCTCTGCAATACCTTTAGCAGAATTAACTAATATTTCATCAGAAACTTTAAATGCAGTTTGTAAAGGTAGGTCTGGTGCAAGCTCAAGTAGCTTATCATTAGGTATTACTATAAGTGTATCTACAGTTTTTTCTAATTTTTCCAAACCAAAAATAGCATTTTCATATCTTCTTTGTCCTTCCATCTGAAAAGGTAAAGTAACTATTCCTACTGTCAAAATTCCAAGTTTCTTTGCTATATCTGCAATAACAGGTGCACTACCAGTTCCAGTACCACCACCTAAACCACATGTAATAAAAATCATATCTGCGCCTTTCAGAAGTTCTCTCAATTCTTGTTCACTTTCTTTAGCTGCTTCTTCACCAACTTGTGGTATGCTTCCAGCACCAAGACCGCCAGTTATATCTTTACCAATTAATATTTTTTTATTAGCATTGGCATAAAGAAGATCCTGTGCATCAGTATTAACTGCAATAGATTCAGCGCCAGAAATTCCTACCTCTGTTAATCTATTAATAGTGTTATTACCTGCTCCACCAGTTCCAATAACTTTAATCTTAGCTTTCTGCTTTGAAAGCAATTCCTCTAATTCTTCATCGATACTAGCGAAACTTCCACTAGTTCTTTCACTTAATTCAACTTTTTGTGCAAATGATTCATCCAATATTATCCCCTCATTAAATTGTTAAAAAGGGAAATGCACTTTTACTTTTAAAGTTAATTATTCTTAAGTAGTTGCTTTCTTAGAATCAGCTTTCTTTTTTTCAAACTCAACTTTTTTTATCCCTTTAAATAGTTTTGTAATTTTATTTTCGAAATTCTTCGTCAGTGATTCAGGAATTTCATGTTCAGAAGAAAATTTCAAAATGTCTTCTTCAATTTTAAAAGAATAATCCTTTTTACTCATAAATAGGTTAAAAGAAATAACGCTATCAAGTTGATCTTCAATTTTTGTTACTTTATCTCCAATCTTTATTTCATAAATAATTTCTTTTCCAGATAAAGGATGATTAAAATCCATGAATACTCTTCCAGAATTAACACTTCTTACTGCACCAACGATGCCATCTATATTTAGCCTAGCACCAGGATAAGGATTTATATTATGTTTTTTGAATTGCTTCATTGAAAATATTTTTATTAGTTTAGGATTCTTAGGTCCGAATGCTTCATTCTGATTTAATTCAATAGTATAATCTTTACCAATTTCTTTGTCAACAAGTTTTGCATCGATTCCACCAAGAATATTTCCTTCCCCTATGCAGATAATCATTTCTCCATATTTTGCTTTAGGATTATAAATGTCTTCTTTCTTAGCCAATTTCTCATCAGTAAGATCGAAGATTTGATTGTTTGATTTTATTCTACCGACATACTCTATTTTAACAAAGTCTTGATTTTTAAGTTTCATATTAATTATACGTGGGAATTGAATAATTTTTAAATCTTTTCATATTTAGATGTAGAAAAAGAGACACATTAATCAATAATGGAAAAATTATCAAAACAAAAATTTTATAAATATACCAACTTCTTCTTTCAGTAACATGGATAAGAAAGTAGTAAATGTTGGCGCATTAAAAGTCGGGAATTATGTAATCTTTAATGAGGTTGCATGCAGGATATCTTCAATAGATATTTCAAGGACTGGAAAACACGGTCATGCAAAAGCAAAGATAGCTGCCATTGGTTTGATTGATGGAAGGAAAATAATTAAAATTCATCCACATGGCGACAAAGTAGATGTACCAATAGTAGAAAAAGAAAACGCACAAGTATTATCTGTTCAAGGTGCCGTAGCAACAATAATGGATCTTAAAACATACGAAACTTTCGATATTAAAATACCGGAAGAGTTCAAAGATGAAGTTGCTGAAGGAAAACAAGTATTATACTGGTTAATCCTTGGTGAAAAGATAATCAAACAAGTTAAATAAAAATGGCAAAATTCGAAGAAGCTCAAGCAAGACTATACAAAGATGTTATGATTTGCAAAAAATGTAAGACTAAGGCAAAGGCATCTATGCAAAAAGTATTGCGGGGAAAATTACTTTGTAAAAATTGTGGAAAGAAACAATTTAGACCTAAAAGAAAGGCCAAATAAAAATGAATATTGATTTAATCTTATTACTTATTTTTGGTGTAACTCTTTTAATTTTAATGATTCTAGGTAGAAAGAATGCTGAATTAGAAAAAATTGCATTCCCATTTCTTTACCTTTACATGTATAAAACAAAGATTGGTCTAAAAGCAATGGACACAATTTCTAAGAAATTTAAGAAAAGCCTAGGGTATGTTGGAACAATTTCAATAATAACTGGATTCATTGGAATGTTCACTATTTTATCATATTTATTATTTGGAACATATAAATTCTTTTTTCAAAATCAACCTTCCCCCATACAATTATTACTTCCTGGAGTAGTGCAAGTGCCAGGAATACCAAACTTATCATTTTTTCACTGGATAATTGCAATATTCGTTTTAGCAGGAGTTCATGAATTTTCACACGGAGTTTTTGCAAGATTAAGAAAGATAAAAATAAAATCATCAGGATTTGCAATCTTCGGAGTCATATTACCAATAATTCCTGCAGCATTTGTTGAGCCAGATGAAAAGCAATTGGCCAATGCATCTAAAAAGACTCAATTAGAAGTATTATCTGCTGGAGCTTTTGCAAATATTGTAACTGCTGCACTAACTTTCCTATTATTTATATTTTTAATTGCTCCTGCTGCAAATTCAACAATGGATTATGTGGGTGTGCAAATTGCTGGATTCGATGAAATATCTCCAACAATGGAAAGTGGGATGCAAGTTGGCGAAGAGATAGTAATGATTCAGGGGAATGAAATAACTAGAATTGAGGACTTTATATCAGCGATAGGAAAAGTAGAACCCTATGAAAGAATAACTATTCAAACTGAAAATTCAACATATAATGTATTAACTGCCGAGCACCCAGAAGATTCTGAACGGGCATATTTAGGAGTACAAGTAACCCCTTCAAAACAAACTTATAGGGCAGATTTATTACAAAAAGTTGGAATGTTTCCACTACAAGTATTAACATGGATCAAACTAATGTTCTTTTGGATATTCGTTGCAAATTTAGGAGTTGGATTATTTAATCTATTACCAATCAGTATTCTTGATGGTGGAAGAATGTCTTACATAGCATTAGAAAAAATAATGAAAGATGAGAAAAAAGCAGAAAAGATATGGAAAGTAATTAGTACATCTTTACTTGCAATAATACTTATACTTTTATTGCCACAATTTTATAATTTATTGATAGCTCCGATTATCGGGCTATTATTTTAAACAATAATATTAAAAACGGGCACTTCTTATTTTAATTATGTTAATAGATGCACATGCACATATGGATTATGAACAGTTTGAAAAAGACTTAGATAAAGTTATCACTTCTGCAGAAGAAAATAATTTTGTTGCTATAATCTCAAATGGGACTGGACCAGCAAGTAATAGGAAAGTATTAGAACTTTCTAAAAAATATAACATAATTAAACCTGCCTTGGGCATATATCCTATTGAAGCACTAGAAATGTCTGATGAAGAAATAGATGAAGAAATAGAATTCATAAAAAAATCTAACCCCTTAGCAATCGGAGAAGTAGGAATAGATTATTATCATACGGATGTTAAAGAAAAACAAAAAATCAATTTTATAAAATTTATAAAGTTATCAAAAGAACTAAATATACCAATAATAGTTCATTCAAGGAATGCTGAAGAAGATGTTGTTCAAATTCTTGAAGAAGAAGGGGCAAAAAAAGTACTGATGCATTGTTTTAGCAGTGGAAAAAAAGAATTAGCAGAGAGAATAGAAAAGAATGGTTGGTATTTTTCAATTCCTGCAACAATAGTAAGAAATAAAACTTTCAAAAAATTAGTAAAAAGGATAAGTATGGATAGGATCCTAACAGAAACAGATGCACCGTTTCTATCTCCTTTCAAGGAAAAAAGAAACGAACCAAGTTTTATAAAAGAAACAATAAAAAAGATTGCAGAGATAAAACAGTTGACAGAAAAAGAAGTAGAAGATCAAATATATTCAAATTATAAAAGGTTATTTTCAAATGAGTGAAGAATTACAAAAAAAGAAATTAGAGAAACAAGGTTACAGATTTGTAGGCAAGCATAGTGCAGTAAAAATTTGTACTTATACAAAGAATGCTGTAATTGGAAAAGGAACTTGTTACAAAGAAAAATTTTATGGATTAAAAAGTCATCAATGTGTTCAGATGACTACTTCAATGACTTGCCCAAATAGATGTCAATTCTGTTGGAGGTCATTAGACAGCGGTACAGATATAACTATGAAAAGTGGAATCGATGATCCTAAACAAATAATAGATAGCTGTTTCGAAGAACAAAGACTTCTTATGAGTGGATTTGGTGGCCATCCCACTATGGACAAAGAAAAATTAGAAGAAGCAAAAAATCCAAAATATTTCGCAATTAGTTTGACTGGCGAACCAACTATGTATCCAAAAATGAATGAATTTCTTAAAGAGTTAAGAAAAAGAAAATGCACATCTTTCTTAGTTACCAATGGGATGTTTCCAGAGGCATTAGAAAAATTAACAGATTTGCCTTCTCAATTATATCTATCCTTAGATGCACCAACAAAGGAATTATACATGGAAGTCGATAATCCAGTATTAAAAGATTACTGGGAAAGGATGGAAAGAACATTAAAATTATTTTCGACATTAAATACTAGGAAAGTAATAAGGATAACTGCAGTAAAAAATTTAAACATGTGTGAAGAAGATGCATATGTAAAATTAATCAAAGAAGCGGATCCAGATTTTTTAGAAGTTAAGGGATATTCCTGGATAGGTTCATCACGAGAAAGATTAGTTGAATCAAATGTTCCAACTCACCAAGAAGCAAGAGATTTTGCACAAACTTTGGCAGAAAAATTAGGGTGGGAAATATCAAATGAACACAAAGCATCAAGAGCAATATTAGTAACAAAGAAAGGATTCAAGATCACACCATTAGAATTTTAAATTTCAATTATTTTTCCCTTAGCACCAGGATTAACTAACATACTATTCTTACCAATTTTATCTATCACTCCAAAGTTTTCGTGAAGATGTCCACAGATTACTAAATTAGGTCTTTCGGACATAATAAATTTCTTTATAGATTTATTTCCACTATGGCCAATCATGGGCAATAGATCAAGTTTCGTTTTATGAGGAGGTGCATGGACTAATAAAATAAATTTTTTATTTTTCTCCTTTGTTTTAGCAAATCTTCTTGCAAGTTGTTCAAAGTATTTATCTTCTCTTGCAAATACATTATCTCCATATCCAAAGAATACATAATCATCTAATTCATAACTCCCTTCATTAAGATATATAATATATTCAAACTTAGAACTAATTTTTTTGAGTCCAATAGGGTCCTCGTGATTTCCAGGTATTAATATCATAGGGATGCCAAGTGATTCAAATCTTTTCAGGATTTTTTCAAGTTTTGATCCAAAATCTGAGATATCTCCGGCACATACAAGAAAGTCAGGATTAGTTCTTTTAGCTTTGGCTATCAAACTATTAATGATTATCTCATCTCCATGTAAATCAGTAAATGCTAGCAATTTCATAATAAATAGATAATTTAACTATTTTTAACTTTTTCTAATGGGCAAATTTGGTCCAATAATTGTTTATTGAGCTCTCGGCACTAGTTCCAATGAACTTCCAAAATAGTTTCTCTTCGTCTTTCTTAATGAATTCCATCCAATTAACATATTTTATTTTTTTTGCCATTTTATCACCTGACAAAACATTGAGTATTTCTTTTAAATAAAACTCGAGAGTGCATGGCGATATGTCAATTAGAATTCACTAAGTTTTTTACTATAGATAATTATTCTTGATTTTCCTTCTTTTTCACCAAGTTCAACCATATGATTTTCTAACAATTCATCTATTTTTCTGTAGAATGTACGATACGATTTATCCCCTTCTTTTTCAGTATAAATCTTATATAATTCTTTTATTGTTTTTCCAGAATTGGCCTTAATGATTTCAATTATTTGTTGTTCATCTTCACCAAATTCACCACTATCTTTTATTTTGAAATTATCTGAAAATTTAGCAATAGCTTTTCGAGTATGATCTATAGTAATTTTTCTAGAAACATTAATTTCTGCAACATCAGAAGATTCTTTTAATAAAAATAATCCTGTTCTAATATCTTTTAATTGCCAAGTTTTTTCTACAACCAAATCAAAAGCATTTTCTTCCCACACACCTGGAACAAAAGCAAAGTTTTTCCTTTCTTCTAAGATTCCTTTTGTACTATCTGCATTATAAGGTTTAAATTCCAAAACTCCAGGAATCAATCTTGACTTAATCCTATCATCTAAATCACTAATCCAGTCAGCATAATTAGTTACTAATATTATGGTTTTATTATTCAAATCTTCACACAAATTATAAAGTATATCCAAATCTTTTGTTTTGTCTACTTCATCCAAACAAATAACTGTAGATCTTTTATTTAATATCTCTAATATACTTTTTAATAATTCATCAGTTCCTTTGTTATGGGTCCATTTATATCCAATTTGTTTACAAATCTCTAATGCTATTCTGTGGCTTGTATCTTTTTTCCAACAGTTGATGTATAGGGGTTGAATATTATTAGTTTCAAATCCAATTTCACGAAATAAGTGTTTAATCACAAAAGTTTTTCCAACTCCAGGGAGGCCATGAATGAATAAATTTTTTCCAGAACGCCCATTAATCAAAGGTCTGAGTGCATGAGCAATTTCTTCTTGTTCAGTTTCTCTGAACGGAACTTTTTCAGGAACATAATCATAATCCAGAGGAATTTCATCTCTAACTAGACTTTCACCATCATTTAGCATCTTGTCATAAATACTCATAATACTCTTAGTTAAATAGAGAAATATAAACTTTTCTAAACTATGATAAAAACATCTAATAATTGATTAATTGTTTATTGTCATGACCACCCTTCTGAGTATATAAATAAAATAAAATAATTTATCTTATGGTAAATAAAATCTCGAGAGATGCCCCCCTTTCAGAAATAACACTAAGGAGATATGAGAAACCATATCAATCAACAAAAAGAGAAATGGTTCGTAAGCTTTGCCTCTCTATTGGTTTGTTACAACCAGGAGATTCTCGCGATGTAATTGTTGATATTTTTCAAGTATTAATAAAAAATAAAAGAAAAAAGGTCTGGTTGAACTCTGAAGAGATAAGGACAGAGGTAATAGCTACAAGAACGCAAAATAAAATTCCATTAATTGGAGTGGCCCCATCAAATATTAGGAGACAAATAAAACGATTAAGAGATATAATGTTAGTTGAAAATATTAATAATAATTATAGGATAAAAGAGTTTGAAGATCTTTCAATCATATTCGAAAAACAAATAAAGGGTTTTTATTTAACAAACATATTAGAAAGAGTAGAAGATTACTTTAGAGAAATAAAATGATATACGAACCAGCAGAAGATTCATACTTATTACAAGAACAAGTTAAGATTTTTGTAAAAACTAATATGGCTGTATTAGATGTAGGCACGGGATCCGGAATCCAAGCAGTAACTGCAAAAAAGCAAGGTGCAAATGTATTAGCAGTAGATATCAATCCAAAATGTGTAGAATTTACCAGAGAACAAGGGGTTGAAGCAATAACTTCAGATTTATTTTCAAATGTTAAAGAAAAGTTTGATATAATAATATTTAATCCCCCTTATTTGCCTGAAGAACCATTAGAACCAAAAGATTCAGCTTTATCTACTACAGGTGGAAAAAAAGGTAATGAAGTTCTTGCAAGATTTCTCGCGGAAGCAAAAGATTATTTAAAAGAGGATGGAAAAGTTTTGATAGTATTTAGCTCACTGACTCCAGATGTTGATCAATTAATAGAAGAGTGCGGATTTACTTTTGAAAAAATTTCAGAACAAAAAATAGATTTTGAAACACTATATGTGTATTTGATAGAAATAGCTAGTTAAACATATATATTCGAAACTATTAAAAAGGCAATAAAAGTTTCAAAATTACAATGAAACTTCAAAAACTATTTACTATTTTAATTTTAGGCCTACTATTAAACACGACATTTTCCCTCGCAGAAATAAATACATTAGAACTTTCAGAAATTTCTCGTCCGAATATAGATCTTATTTCAAAAATCAAAGTAATTTCGGATGCATCTTTAGAACCAATTCATTTACAAGGCCATGAAGTTGAATTAGAAATTTACATTTTAAATCAAGGTTAAGAAACAGCAAACGGAATAGAATTCAATTATAATTTTGAAGCTTCATTGGCAAATTATAGTTCAAGATTAACTCTTGGCCCAGGGGAAGCAATATTCATACCCATTAGTCATATCTATCAAGATAGTGGAAATTACTTATTTGAATTAAATTTAGATCCAAATAACAATATTATTGAAACTAATGAAAATAATAATTACAATACAAAAAATATAACAATAGAACCCTTGCCAGATTTGTTCTTAATAGATATAGATACATATGAAGATGGTTTAGAAGTAGAAGTAGAATTAGAAATAAGAAATGAAGGGGATCTAGAAATAAATGGATTTGATTATTTAATTGATTATGCAGATGGAAATGTAGAATTTATACATTATAACGAAACCCTTGAAGCAAATTCAGAGATAATTATAACTTCGCACCATAATTATTCTTCTTATGGGTATCATCAAATTATATGGGAATTAGATCCTTTAAATGAAATTTTTGAAGCAAATGAAGAAAATAATTTTGGTTATAGTCATATATATATACAACAACCTCATTTCGAAATCACAAATTTAACATTCTTTTTAGATGATTCAATTTTAGATCATTCTCAAGAATTATTAAACATAACTGAAAATTCTTCAAATTTAAAAATTGAATTAGAAATTACTAGCTTAATAGAAGAAACAATTGATGACTTAGATGTGAGAATAGAATTTGAACAAGAAGGAGATGAATATCATCAGATTTATGACTCAATAAATAATTTAGATTCATTTAATTCAACAAATTTCATTTTTGAAATACCTGTTTTAGCATTAAGAAATGGTTATAGTGAATTAAATATGCGAATTGAAAGTGAATCAAATGAGATTAATGGGATGGATGATGATCAATTATATCTTTATTTTGATATTTATTATAATGGTAGCAATCCTGAAGAAATTACCTTCACACTAGATGAAGGAGAATCAGAAATATATTTCTCTGAAGATAATGAATCATATAGAATTACAAATTTACAGAATGGGGATGAATTTCTAATAGAAAGATTAGATGAAACTAGTGAAACAATATATGCTATTGAAACGAGCAGATTAGATGACTGGGATTATGAAGAATCTTTTGTCAATTTCAATAATGAATTAACTTTAAGATTATTAGATGAATATGATGATATTGCAACATTTTCATTAGAGTTTAACGAAGGTTTTACAAATACAACAGAAATAACAACTAGTTTTTACTGTGAAGATTGGGATGAAGATAATGGGGAAATATACTGTGATGATTATGAATCAAATATAGATTATTATATTTTTGAAGATTTCAGATATAAATTATATTTAAATGGAAATCAAGAAGGTCAGACCAGATTAAGCACATATACTCACTTAAATCATGAAGCTGGAACTTATTCAGGTTTTGAACAGAATGATAATATAATATTAAATGAAAATTCAACAAATATGCCTTCAAGAAGTTTAGAAATACAAGTAAATGAATTATCCGAAGAAAATATAGAATTAACATTAAAAAGTTATAGTTTAGATTTAATCATAGATTACATTTCATATGTATCAGAAGAAGAAACAGTATACTTTGATGTTGAAGGCGATTCTTTTAGTATTTTTGCAAGCGATGTAGACTCACAAGAGGCTAGATTTATTGTAACAAAAGAAAGTACGAATGAATCTTATGATACTGGGGAGATACCTATAGGGGGCCAAAGAGATTTATTTGGGAGGGAATTAATACTAACTGTGTTAGATGTAAACTATCCAAATACGGAATTTATGTTAATATATTATCCAATAGGATCAACAATTCAAGAAAATGAAATTGAAACACACCAGATTAATGGAATAAATTATACTATTTCTATTGTTAATATTGATCCGATAGACGAAGAATGGGTAGATCTTCTAATTAATTATAATGGAATAAATTATACTACTCCTCATTTATTTGAAGATAGTTATTATCTCCTAAATAGGGAATTAGAAATTTTTATAGAAAATTTATGGCAAGATGGAAATTACCCATACACATTATCAGCAAGTTACAAATTAAGGACATTAAATGAAGGGAATGAATCCTCTTTATTCAATATTGAAATTAATGAAAGTTGGGAAAATTTAACTGGGGGAGAAAATATAACTGTGCCAGTTTATTTAGATAATGTTGCAGAAATAAATATGGAAGATGTTAATGTAGAAACATGCATACTTAATATAAATAATAGTTCGGATCTTTGTTCTAGTAGTGAGCCTTTTGATTTACCGGAGGGATTAAATATTTCTAAGTATTTTTCATTCGAATTACCATATAATATAACACAAGGAAATTATGATATCTCTATTAATATAATTGGAGAAGAATATTATTCACAAAACCAATTTGAAGAATATAAATTATTTCATGATTTAGTGGGGGTCGAGGGTGATAAAATCAAATTAAACTCTCAAGAGAATAAACTTTTTCTTCCATTATCATTTTAGTTATATCTACCATTTCTTTTCTTCTTAACGTATTAAGATCGTATTTATCATTTCCCCTATCTTCATGAAAATAATAAGGTTCGCCAATAACAACACTAGCCTTATCAAAATTAGGTTTGAAAAAATGTTCAACTCCATTTTTATGAATGTCTAATCTCACTGGAATAATTGGTTTATCTGTTTCTGCCAATACTTTAGTTAAGCCAGGATAATATCTTTTACCATTATTCTTTCTTGCGGCTAAAGTATCTGTCCTACCTTCCGGAAACAATGCAACACAATCACTTCTAGAAAGATACTTCTGAGCTAATTTAAAACAATCTCGATTAACTGAATCACGCTTTCCAGGATTAACTGGAATTTGTTTAGTCCTATTCAATACAAATCTCATTAAGGGATCTTCATAAATTCCAGAATAAACAAAAAAGTGAAGTGGAATATTTTTTCCAAATGCATATGTGATTAAGAAATGATCTTTAGATCTTAAACTAGCATGTGCATGATTAGCAACAACTATCCCTCCTTCGATGTTTTCAAGGTTTTCTTTACCTTTAACTTCTACATCAGCATACTTTTTTAATAGATTACTAGTTAAACTATTCATTACTTGGTAAACTTTAGAGGATTTCATAAACTAGGGAAATCCAAAAAACTTATAAATGCGTTACAAAATCGTAATTCTAACCCACAATTACTACGTATAGTAGGAGGGAAATAAATGGATAAGAAAATATTTACAGAAGCAGTAAAAAAAGTAAGAGAGATTTCTAAAAAAAGAAAATTTGATCAAACTTTCGATATAAGTATTAATTTAAAACAGATAAATCTAAAGAATCCTGAAGAGAATATAGATTTGTTTTTACAATTAAACGATCCTAAAATAAAAACACCTAAGATCTGCGCACTAGTTGACAAAGATTTAGCAACTAAAGCAAAAGTATTCGATAAGGTTGTTATGAGGGATGAATTCATAAAATATAAAAAAGATAAAACAGAATTAAAAAAATTAGCTTCAGCTTATGATTATTTCGTAGCTCAATCAAATCTGATGCCAGAGATAGCGGCAACATTTGGTAGAGTATTAGGTCCGAAAGGAAAAATGCCAAATCCAAAAGCAGGGTGTGTAGTTCCAGTTACATCTGAAATGGAACCAATAAAAGCTAGACTTCAAAATTTAGTTAGAGTTACAACAAAAGATCAAATGGTTGTAAAAGCACCAGTTGGTTATGAAAGATTAGATGATGAAGTTATTATAGAGAATCTATCAACTGTTTTTTCTGCAGTTCTTGCAGCACTACCAAATAAGATTCACAATTTCAAATCAGCTTACTTAAAATTAACTATGAGTCCTTCAGTTAAAATAACTGAAAAAGGAATTGTTATCGAAGAAAAGAAAAAAGAAAAAGTTTCAAATGCTCCGGTTACAAAAGAAAAGAAAGTAGAAAAGAAAGTAGAAAAGAAAGTAGAAAAGAAAGTAGAAAAGAAAGTAGAAAAGAAAGTAGAAAAGAAAGTAGAAAAGAAAGTAGAAAAGAAAATAGCAGTTAAAGAAGAAAAAACTAAAGAGGTTCAAGAATGAAAGCTCACGTATCAGATGCAAAGAAAGCAAAATTAAAAGAACTTAAAGCATTAATGGACAAGGCATCAGTTGTGGGAATCATAGATCTAACAAACCTTCCTTCACCTCAATTTCAAAAAATAAAACATAAATTAAGAGATAAGTTACAAATAGTTGTTGCAAAGAAAAGTTTAATCAAATTAGCATTAAAAGATACAGAAGCTAAGAAAAAAGGCCTTATGGAATTTAATGCAAAGTTAGAACACTGCATGCCAGCTCTTTTATTCTCCGAAGAAGATGTTTTCAAAATTTCAAAAAATTTAGATAAAAATAAGTCAAAAGCACCAGCAAAGGCAGGTCAGATATCTCCAAGATCAATCACAATCCCTGCAGGTCCAACAGCTTTCGCAGCAGGACCAATAATTGGAGAGTTAGGAAAAGCTGGAATAAAAGCAACTATTGAAAATGGAAAGGTTGCAATTCAAGAGGATAAAATTTTATTAAATGCTGGAGATGAAATAACTCAAGAAAACGCAGATTTATTAGCAAAATTCAAAATTGAACCAATAGAAATAGGTTTGAATCTTGTAGGTTTATACAAAGATGGCCAAATCTTTAATCAAGAAGTATTATTCATCGACGATGAAGAATACAAAAGCAATATACAACAAGCAGCTCAAGAAGCTATTAACTTGGCAGTATTCTCTGTTTATCCATCAAAGGATGTAATCGAATTATTGTTACAAAAAGCAGAAAGAGATAGTTTAGCTCTTGAAAGCTCACAGAAATTGCTTGAAAAATTGGAATCTAACGAAGAACCAAAAGAAACTCCTAAAGAAGAAACTACTGAAGAAAAACCAGTGGCAGAAAAAACTGAGGAGACCTCACAGTCAGAAACTAGTAACGATTCAGAGAAAATTACTGAAGAACAACCTGCAGAAGAACAACCTGCAGAAGAAGAAACATCACCTGACACAAAATCAGAATCAAATGAATCTGAAAAGACAAATTTAGATGGTTATAGCAAAGAAGAAGAACAAAAAGCACAAGATATGATCAATCAAATAAAAGACAAAGATATTAGCGGAGGAAAATAATACAATGGAACTAATTTACGCAGCATTATTAATACATAAAGCAGGAAATGAAGTAAATGAAGTAGCAGTTAAGAAAGTTCTTGACGCAGCAGGCGTTAAAGTTGATGAAACAAAAGTGAAAGCTTTAGTTGCAGCACTTGACGGAGTAAATATAGATGAAGCTATAAAAGAAGCTGCCATGACTCAAGTTTCCGCAGCACCTTCTACTGAAAGTGGAGCAAATGAAGACGCTTCAAAGAAAGAAGAAGAAAAAGCTGCTGAAGAAGAGAAGAAAGAAGAAGCTGCAGCCGGACTAGGTTCACTATTCGGCTAACTTTTTTATTTTATTTTATTTTTTTATTTATTAAACAAGAGACGCAAAACAAATGGAAGACAAATCAAATCAACAGAAACGATTGAAAGCACTTAGAAGTGAAATTTTAGAGATCAAAAAAGAATTAAATACCTTGAATACTGAAAAAGAAAAGTGGTTTGAAAAGAAAGAATCGCAAAAGCATGAGATTGCAGATGCGATAACCAAGATTAAATCACTAAAAGGTTCTAAAGATAAAATTTCTGATGAGATTAAAGAATTGAAAAATGAAAGAGATAAGTACAATAAAGAAGTACAACTTTTAATTAAATCATATAAAGATTTGTTAAAGAAAAAGAAAGAATTCTTAGATAAGTCTGATATGGGTGAAGATCCAAATCAACTTATGACTCAAATTGAGAATATAGAAAAAAAGATAGAAACAGAGGTTTTACCTTTCAAGAAAGAACAAACATTAATGAAACAATTGAAAAGTTTAAAAAATTCATTAGTAAAGGTAGCAGGAATTAAGGAAATAATAGATTCAATAAGATTAATTTCAAAAAAGATTGCAGAAACAAAAGATAAGGCCCAAGAATATCATAATAAACTAAAAACTGTATTCGTGAATAATAAAGATAGTTATTCAGAATTCATGGAATTAACAAAAGTTATAACCGTTTTAAAAAAAGATCAAGAAAATTCATTCAATAAGTTTATTGAATACAAGAAAAAGTTCGCAAAAGTGAATGAATCATTAAAGCAAAAATTATTAGAATCAAAAGGAATCCAAGAAGAATTGGGTATTATTAAGAAAGATAGAAAGGGAACAAGAAATAAAAAGATAAAAGAAAAGTTAAGAAAAAGAACTGAAGAGGTTGAAGAAAAACTAAAAACAGGACAAAAATTAACAACTGAAGATCTTTTAATATTCCAGGAATCAAACCCTAAAGATGTCGATGATTAAACTAATTTTATTAAGTATCTTACCAATTTCAGAACTAAGGGGTGCAATTTTATATTCTAAAATAGTGGGAATGAATCAATTGGCTTCATTTTTTGTAGCCACCACAGCTAACATATTAATAATTCCTATATTATTCATGTTATTGGAACACTTACATGGCCACCTACGGAATTACAGGACATATAGAACTTTATTTTATTATCAAACTAAAAAAGTTAAAAGAAAAATTGAAAAGCATATAGGAACAAAGTGGGAATATCCTGCATTATTCTTTTTAGTAGCAATACCCATGCCCTTTACTGGCGCATACACTGGTGTTTTTGCAGCATGGTTATTCAGACTCAATAGAAAAAAATCATTATATGCAATCGTATTAGGAGTATTAACTGCAGGTATTTTAGTTTCTTCTGGACTTTCTATTTTTTAAAGTTATACGAGTAATTAAGTAAATAATATCACTATAAATTGGAATAGTTTTTATTTTAAATTTCTTAACTAGGGATATCCAAACAAATGCAACATAAATAGTAGACAAAAATTTCCAAAAGATCAAATGTATAGCATCAAACCATACCTTGCCAAATTTTATTGAAGATATTATTAATATATCGATCCTAATAATGTTCATTAATAAAATTAAAGAGGAACCAACAAAGAATAATTTAATTCCATCTATTAATTTAATATCCTTTGTAGATATTAATAAAATAAATAATAAAAAATATGCTGAACCTGCTATACAGGCATGAATGAAATTAAAAGTGTGGCCAGATACTATTAATGAATTTTCCGCTAACTTAATTCCAGATTCAAAAATAAGTAAAAATAAATAACTCCCATAGATTGTAAATGGTTTAAGAATTTCATAAAATAAAAAATTATAAAATATTACTGCAAGGATTGCGATAATAAATCTAACAAATAATTTCTGCCTATATTCCATGAAATATATAAAAAATTAAATTATAAAAAGCTGCCTGTTAGTAAATTTTATAAAAGATGTTTCCAAAATAATCATTAGAAAGTGGTTCAAGAAATAATACAAACAATAGTAGATTCAATGCCGTTAGTGTTAGAACGAACAATTGAGATAGCTAAATCACCCATAATAAATACTGAAATGATCTGGTTACTTGCACCATTAATAATAACTTTGTTAGCTATGGAGTTTTATTTCGGAAGATATAAGGATGAAGAACTCGGGTGGAATTCAGCATATGGTAATGCACTAGTACTAGTTTTCGTTTCTGCATCACTTGCAAAACATATTTACATGAATGAATTATATTTTAGTTTGGTAAAATTATCTGCAGTTGCAGTAGTAATTTTTATGGGGTTAGAACTAATGTTCATAGATTTTTTTCATATTTTACCAAAAAAGATTGCATTCAATATTTCATCAAAAGTTCCAATAAATTTTCTAGCTTTTGTGGCAATTGTATTAGTTTATACAGAATTACCCTTAGATAATATAACATTAATTGCATTTGTAGTTTTATTACTATTATTATTAATGTTCATAGGACTAATCCATGCATTAATACCTAAAGTTAGGACAAAATTCTTGCCCCATGCGCCAGTTCCAACAAAAAAAGAAAAAGTAATAGCTCCAAAATACGATGAAACTACTTAATTTTTAAGAAAAAAGCCAAATCGAAACCTTTATTAAACTTTTCACGACTTCTTAATAATAACACTTTTTAGAATTTAAGTGGGGGTTAAAACAAATGAATAAGACATACAAAATTATGAGTATTTTATTGGCGTTATCTTTTATATTAACTGGCGCAATATTAGTAAATGCTGCATCAGAAGCAAAAATCTACATAGACGAGGTAGCAGTTGCAGATACAGTATCTTATGAATTAGGGCATGATTCAAATAGCATAAATTTATTATTTAATGGATCATATTCTACATCTGACGGAGAAATTTCAAGTTATAATTGGACAGTAAATGATATACAAAATTCAACAGATGCTACATTCACAGGATTATTTACAGAGGGCGTATATAACATTTCTTTAAATGTTATTGATAATGAAAGTAATTCGGCTTCAACAGAAGTAGAAGTGACTATCTTGTCATTTTCACCAGAAAATACAATTGGCATTGAGGGAATTTCAGATTTAGGAGACTTAAATGTTCCAAGTAATAATAATGATACTTTCACAGTAAGAAGTTTATATGATTCACCAGAAGAAATTTTCATGACTTTTGAATTAAATGAAGATGACTGGTATATGGATACTGAATTTTTATTAAATTTAACAAATTATACTTTTTCAGATTATAATGAAAGTATTCAAATTAATCTGAATACTATAGTTGGAGATGAACAATATATAGCAAATGATTTTTCAGGAACTTTATATGTAAAAAATTCAACTGGCTCAATCTTAGCTTCAAAAGAATTAACTTTTGATATGGTGAGTGAAATATTCGATGTTTCTATTTCAGACATAGAACCAGATAATGATAACTTGGAACCTGGAGAAACTATTACTATAGAGGTTGAAGTTGAAAATTTAGACAATGATATGGATTTAGAAGATGTCGAAATAAGAGTAACATTAGAATCTATTGAAGATGGAAGCGATATTTCACTAACTGCAGATAAATTTGATTTGGATCATGCTGATTCAGAAAAAGAAGATTTAGAATTTTCAATTCCTTATAATGTGGACGAAGGAGATTATACCATTTCCATAAGAGTAAAAGGAGAAGATGAAGAAGATTCATCAAATGATTTCAAATTTTATTATTTATTTAAGGATAAAATAGAAGTTACAAAAGATGAAGATGATCAAATAACTATAATGCCTTTTGATATAACTCCTATTGATCCTAGTTGTGGAAGTCACATAACTATCGATTTAACTACAGTAAACACAGGGAATAATGATCAGGATGATATTTATTTAAAATTAATAGTTGAAGAATTAGATATTATGTTATTATCAGAACCTTTTGAGTTAGATTCAGATAAATATGATGATAGGGAAAGGAATGAAATATTCACTTTTACTATTCCTTCAAATGCAACAGAAGGGACATACAATCTGAAGATTTATACTTATGATGATGACGATAATCTAATAGGATATAAATCAAAAAGTTTCGATGTAACTGGAAACTGTGCAGATACAACTGACGATACAACTGACGATACAGATGATGATACTTCTGATGATACTTCTGATGATAACCCAAGTAGTTGGACATCAACAACAGGTTGGGCATTTCTACCAACAGACCTAGCAAGTAGCGATGTATTCGCAACAATCTTCTGGATATTAGGAGATATTGTATTAATCATCGTAGCAGTACATTTCGTTAGAAAAATAATAAAGGGATAATTTTTTAATCCCACTTTTCTTTTTATTTTTATGGAATTAATAAAAGAAGCTGAATGGATCTCCAATATCAATAGATTAAATAAAATTAAAGTAACTCATTCTAAAGAAAAATTAAAACAGTCAATAATAGAGTCAATATCACTTCAATCAAAAGATAACAATGCAGTATTATTTTCTGGAGGAATAGATTCAACATTAATAGCAATAATCCTAAAAAAATTAAATAAACAATTTACTTGTTACACAGTGGGAATTGAAAACTCAAAAGATGTAGAGTTTGCAAAAGATATAGCTGCAACACTAAATCTAAAATTAAAAGTAAGGTTACTACAATTAAACGAAATAGAAGAATATCTAAAACAAACAATAAGAATTCTAAAAGATAAGGATCCTGTTAGATTAAGTATAGCTACAGTAATCACTGCAGCAATAGATCTAGCAAAGCAAGATAATCAAGATAATTTATTTTCAGGACTAGGTGCTGAAGAACTATTCATTGGATATAAAAAATATAAGATTTCAAAAACACCAATAAAAGATTGTTGGGAAGGATTAAGAACAACATGGAAGAGGGATATTAGTAGGGATGTATCAATAGCAAAGAAACTAAATATAACATTAAACGCCCCATTACTTCAAGATGAAGTAATAACTCAAGCAATGGCATTTCCATTAGATAAAAAATTAAGTAAAGATCAAGATAAGATAATTCTCAGAGAAATTGCTTTAGATTTAGGAATTCCAAAAGAGTTTGCATATAGAAAAAAAGTAGCAGCACAGTATGGCT
Organism: archaeon; assembly: GCA_018652475.1. Classification (GTDB taxonomy): domain Archaea; phylum Nanobdellota; class Nanobdellia; order SCGC-AAA011-G17; family PNOQ01; genus JABHIB01. Next base: position 9,938 of record JABICB010000002.1, on the reverse strand, counting down.
CGGGATTTGATAAAGCAATTACAAAGTTAGCAAAAAGAAATGGTTTCAAATTAAAGAGGGATTATATCAATTCATTATAAGCGCACGCCCGGACTCGAACCGGGGATCAGTGGGTTGCAGCCACTTGCCTTAGCCGCTTGGCCACGCGCGCATGAAAATAAGCGGACCCACAGGGATTTGAACCCTGGATCTTCAGCTTAGAAGGCTGACGCCTTATCCAAACTAGGCTATAGGTCCATACCTGTTTGAGGTAATTCCCATTTTATAAAACTTACTAAATAGATTTATAATCAAGTAAACTAAAAGATAATCATGAAATTAAATATAATAACAATTCTTTTACTTTTAATTCTTACAAGTTCCTGTACAACAGAACCTAACCTATCTAAAGAAGGACCTTTCAAGGTAACAAATGTAATAGATGGAGACACTCTTGACGCGTTAATAGATGGCGAAACAGAGAGGATAAGACTAAGTGGGATAAATACTCCGGAAAAGGGAGATTGTTATTATATCGAAGCTAAAGATGAACTATCTAAATTAGTATTGAATAAATATATTTATTTAGAAAAAGACAGAACAGACAAAGGAAAGTATGGCAGATTATTAAGGTACATATACTTTGAAAATAAAATGATCAATGAAGATTTAGTTGAAGAAGGTTATGCAAAAGTATTTGATAAATACAAAGATGATACAAAACATTACCTGAGATTAAAAGCTAAAGAAGATATAGCAAAGAGGTCATCTCTTGGTGTATGGGCTTGTTAAACTACCTACTGCATCCCCCCAAGAATAAACTCTAACTACTTCATCTAACAATATTTTTTCTTGGTTCCATGGACAATCAAACAATTTAACTTCAATTCCTTCTTGTGCACATTCAGTGGCATAATCAAAGTTATCTTCAAACAAGACATCAATATTTTTTGCTATACAAATATCTTTCTTTTTCCAACTAGGATTTTTTTTATTTTTCCACCCTCTTGAAAATTCAATACCAGAAAATCTATTTGGGAAATATTTACCTAACCAATCTACTGTTTTGTTATAGGTTTTTTCAGGTCTAGCAGTAATTACTATAAGTTCATTATTTTTTGAAAGTTTTTTAACTCCATATTGAGAACCATATATTAATCCCATTTTTTCGAAATCTTCAGAATAAAAATAATCATCGATTATTCTTTTAGAATCAGTTTCTGTTCCGCCTAATGTGTGCCAAAGTGAATAATTTTTAAAATCATTTCTTTCCAGATTAGTGTCATATGTTTTATTGTAATATTTTAAAAAATAAGTCATAAAATCTGCAAGTACTTCATCCACATCTATTCCAATTCTCATAAAAAAAAGAACAAAGTTTGCTTTATAAATCTTATTCTAATACTGCTTTAATCCTTCGAACGCCTGCAGAACTGGATTTTTCTTTAACAATTCTAAATTTACCAAGCTCTTTCGTATTTTCAACATGTGGGCCAGTACAAATTTCTTTAGAAAAACTACCTATTGAATAAACGGAAACTTTTCCATCATAATCAAATAGGCCCATCGCACCAGATTTTTTAGCTTCAGAAACACTCATTTCCCTTTTAACAATTTTCAAACCTTTCTTAATCTGTTCATTAACTAAATTTTCAACTTTTTTCTTTTCTTCATCAGTCAATTTTCTATCAAGATTAAAATCAAATCTTAATCTGTCTGGAGTTATATTGCTTCCTTTTTGTTCAATATGCTCATCAACAATTTCCCTTAATGCTGCATGTAACATATGGGTTGCAGTATGAAGTTTAGTAACTTCTTCAGATTGATCTGCTAGTCCAGATCCAAATTTTCCCTTAGTCGCAGTTCTAGATAATTCTTGATGTTTTTTTAGTTCATTATCAAAACCATTAGTATCTACACTAATCCCATTCTCTTCAGCCAATTCAATAGTCATTTCAAGGGGAAATCCAAATGATTGAAATAATAAAAATGCATTTTTTCCAGAAATTTTATTAGTTTTAATTAATGAATTAAATTTTTTAAGTCCATTTTCTAAACTATCTTTAAATTTATCTTCTTCTTTATTGAATTCATTAAGTATATTTTTTTTATTAGATTTTAATAAAGGATACTCTTTGCTATAAGTATTAATTACTACATTAGATATTTCAGAACAAAAATTAGTTTCAGAAATTCCAATTTGCCTGCCATGTCTTATTGCAGTTCTAATTAATCTTCTAAGTATATAACCTTGGTCAGTATTGGAAGGCAAAACACCGTCCATCATTAAAAATGTAGATGAGCGGACATGATCTGCAATTTTTTTAACAGAAATTTCCTCAACGTCATTAAATAATTCTAATCCAGATAGTTTTTTTATTATTTTTATTAAGGGTTCAAATAAACTAGTTTCAAAAAGGGATTTTTTATTTTCAAGAATAGTAAATACTCTCTCAAACCCCATCCCTGTATCAACATTTTTTTGTTTTAACTCAGAATATTTACCATTTTTCCCTTTATTATATTGCATGAACACATCATTCCAAATTTCAACCCATCTTGTATCAGTTGGATCAAATCTTTCAGGCGTTGGTTCATTACTAATCCAATAAAACATTTCACTACATGGTCCGCAAGGTCCAGTTTGACCAGCAGGCCCCCACCAATTATCTTTTTTACCAAGGTATGCAATTTTTTTCTTATCTATTCCTTGTTTTAACCAAATTTTTGAGCTTTCTTCATCTTTTGGAGAATCTTTGTCTCCCATAAAAATTGTAACTGCTAATTTTTCAACAGGAAGATTCAACCACTTTTTGCCAGTCAAAAATTCAAAACTAAATTTGATAGCTTCTTCTTTCCAATAATCTCCAAGAGACCAATTTCCAAGCATTTCAAAACAAGTTAAATGAGTATCGTCCCCCACTTCATCAATATCTCCAGTTCGTAAACACCTTTGATAATTAACTAATCTTTTTCCAGATGGATGTTCATTTCCTAATAAATAAGGTACCAGGGGATGCATTCCCGCAGTTGTAAATAAAACAGTAGAATCATTTTCAGGAACTAATGAAGAATTTTTAATTTTTTTATGATTTTCAGATTTAAAGAATTCAATATATTTATCTTTAAGTTGTGTTGATTTCATAAAATAAAAAATAAGGAAGATGATTTAAATATTTAACTATTCAGTTCATCTATCTTTGCACGAAGCATATCTATTTCTTTATCAAGGCCAGTTTTCTCAATAAATGTTTTTTTAACCTGGACTGCTTTCTTAATGGGATGTACTTTTTTACCTTGCATTTCTATTTCTTTCTCAATTTTCTCAATTTTTGGAAGGTAATCTTCTCTCATCAATTTGACTTCCTTTTCGATTTTCTTCATTAAGATTTTAGTTTTTTTCATTAATTTAATTTTTTCATCTCTGAGATATCCGTAAGATTCATAACTTTTCAAAATATTTGTCGTATCAATTGCTGTACTAAGAATTTCTTTCCTAAGAATAGTAGTTTCACCTATCTTAACAAAAGTAGTTTCACTCTTTTTTTCTTTAACTTTTTTCTTAGGCATTTTACATATCAAATAATTTTTTGTCAATAATTAATAATTTATTTTTAATACTATCTATATCTCTGTGCCACTTAGTTAATTCCCTATCTTCTTCAGATCTTATTTTAGTTAATTCGGCAAGAACTATATCTGATTCCTTACACAAATCCTTTATGTTTTCTATAGATTTAATTGCTGCCTTATATGCATCAATTTTCACAAATATAGGTTTATCTTCAATAGGGGCACCAGGTGTAATTTTTTTTCTAACTGGTAGTTCAATTGAAGGACTAACTGAAGGTAATCTTCTAGCAGAAGGAATTCCTGTAGCAATAAGCTCTCGTTTTCTAGGTAACATTGCAGGTTTAACAATCTCACTTTTAATTTCATCCATCTCTGAACTCGGTTTGGGAAAGCCCATTTTTGATTCAGGTAAACTAGGTAATTTTGGTAATTTAGGCAAACTGTTATGCCCTTCTTTGTCAAGTCCTATCGTTTTAGAAAACTTATAATCATCATTTTTTTTCTTTTTGAAAAACATTATTGAAATCCCTCCAATAACATAATTTTGTATTTTACTCTTATTAAATATTCCTTATTATTGAAAAGTAGTAACTACTGATAAATTAAGAAAAAAGGGATAAATAAAAAGCTTTTTAAACTGTCCATTCCAAAATTGATTAAGGAAACAAATAATAATGTTAGATTTAGAAAAAATTGATGGTTTGATGGTGAAATTAGCTGGTATAGACACCGTACCCTTAACTAGATTGATAATCGAAGGAAAGGAAAATGTATCTGAATTCTTGCTAGCAGAAAAATTAGAGTTGGGAATAAATCAAGTTCGTAACATGTTATACCGATTACAGAAATATAATTTAGTAACTTCTATGAGAAAAAAAGATAAAAAGAAGGGATGGTACATATATTACTGGACTTTTAATACAATTCATGCAAATTCATTATTAGTAACAATAAAAGATGAAGAATTAACTGCATTAGAAAAAAGATTAAAGAGAGAAGAAGAAAGTGATTATTATACTTGTTCAAAAAAGTGCATGAGATTAAATTTTATTAATGCAATGGATAATGATTTCAAATGTCCAATTTGTGAAGGGATAGTTAAACAAGTAGATAATTCTAAGATAATTAAACAGCTAAGAAAAGAGATTGAAGAGTTAAGAGCAACAGAAGTTGATCCTGAAATAATCTCAGAAGTTACATCTATTCAGGTTGAAGCATAATTTCCTAAATTACAGGGGGGCCATTTAATACTTTAGCACCATCAAAAGGTCCAAATGGAATCATATTAAAGAAGAATAAGATTAAATTAATCATTTTAGTCATTTGTAATACATTCATTTGAGTTCTATTCAAATTATTCAATTTCTTCAACAGAACAGAAGCAATAAACCATAATAAAAGATTCATTGCGGGGCCAGCAAAAGCTATTAATCTATATGAAATTGCACTAGCAATGACTGGTATCTCAACATAACCTGGTGCAACTAGTATGAATGGTGAATTTAATAATTTCAAAACCAATCCTAGTCCTAACCCAAATCCAAACATTTTGAATGTTGCAGTCAATCCATATGCCATTGCAACAAATTTATGTGCTAATTCGTGCAAAACTATTGCAGGAGCTACAACTAATAAAGAAAATTTAAAATCATCCATGTTGAACCGTTTTGGGTGCATCATATCATAAACAGTTTTAGGGCGAGCAGTAAATCTACCCATGAATATATATCCCAATACTGCAGACATAACTATTAATTCAAATATTTCCCTAAGGCTAATTAATGGAACCATCATTTTACCTAAAATTAATTAGTTTAAAAAATTTTCTTTATTGACACCTAGCCCAACCAATTTTATAAATAAATATCAATTACTAACTGGATGGATTTACCCAAGAAAGTCAATAAGAAAGAACTATTAGCTGCAAGATCACAAACTCTCTTCAAAATAAGGGAAATTAATGGCGAATTTAATAGTGCAACTCCTCCTGCTGTATTCGTAGGTTCAAAATTAAGATATCCTGCAGTTAATGTAGGAATTCTCTCCCCTCCTGAAAAAGAAAAAGATGCCTGGTTATTTGATGCACAAAATTATTGGGCAGAAAAAGAATTCAAACTAGAAGATGTAATCCGATTCAGAAGATCATTAATTAATTCAAGATTTCAATCAAATATTCATGCAGTAAATAGTAAGAAAGCAGAAATAAATAAAAAATTTCTAGAAATTTCTCAAGAATTATCTATGGCAGTAGGATCAGTAGATTTAGAATTGGAACTAAAAAAGAAAGCAGTAATAAAGTTAGATTTTGATAAAATAAATATGCCCCAGGGACCGGGGGCAGAATTAAAAGGAGTAAAATTAACAGAAAATCCAAAGATTCCAAAAAAAATAGATAAAGTAGTTTCAGATATAGATTTAAAATCAGTAAGTGCAATAAATACATTATACAAAAAACAAGTCAATGAACATTCATTATCAAAACTTCTTTCAATGGGTATGTTCGGATTAAAAAAGGATAGGAGGTTAGTTCCTACCAGGTGGAGCATAACTGCAACAGATGATATTGTTGGAAAAAATCTTTTAAGCAAAATAAGATATTATCCTCATTTAGAAGAGTATAAAGTATTCTATGGAAATTTCTTTGGTAATTATTATTTAATTATATTGTTACCTGGGATGATGTCTTATGAATTATTCGAGATGTATTTACCAAATTCAGCATGGAATACTGCATCAGGGGTTAGTATGGCAACAGATAATGAGGAGTTTCATGGAAGAAAAACATATGCTTCTAATACTGTAGGAGGATATTATGCCGCAAGACTTGCAGTTTTAGAATATTTAGAAAAAATAAAAAAACAATCCTCTGTATTAGTTTTGAGATTTGAAACTCCTGAATATTGGGCAAGCATGGGCGTATGGGTAGTTAGGGCAGCAGCAAGAAAATCTCTTCAAGCAGTTCCACAAAATTTTGATAATTTAAATTCGACTTTAAATTATTCATACGGAAAAATAAAAAAGAATTTCAATTTTGATATTACAAATATTTTAAAAATAAGTAAAATATTAAATAGAAAACAAACGCCATTAACTAAATTTATTCCTTAGTTGTTTTTTTCTTGGCAGATGATTTCTTTTTGGAAGTAGTTTTTTTCTTAGTTGTCTTTTTCTTAACAACCGGTTTTTCTTCTATAATCTCTTCTTCTTCAATTATTTCTTCTTCAGTAATTGGACCCTCTTCAAATAATTCATCTAGACTATATGTTTTCTTCATATGTTTTCTTTCATATAATCCAATCAATATTATTACAAATCCAATCAAAGCAATAATTAATCCAAATGAGCCAATTATAAGTTTAAGTCCAATAAGTAATTGAGTTCTAAAAAAATCCCATCTTACATAAGGATAAAATCCTAGAATCATTATCATCAAACCATATATTATTTTCATTAAGTGTTTCATTTTTCCCCCTAAAACTATAAAAAGGTAATAATCGGCAGTATATATATTTTTTGGAGAGTGGCCTCCAGACAGAAACTTTTATAAATCGTTTGAGTTCTCAAAGTCTACTATGTATAAATATATTAGAGACCTATGGAAGAATCCTCAAAAGAATATAAAAGAATTATTTAAGGAGAGATTAATTGCTTGGAGAAGAGAACCAGTAATGATAAATGTTGATAAACCAACTAGATTAGATAGGGCTAGATCATTAGGTTATAAGGCAAAACAAGGTTATATTATTGTACGTATCAAAGTAAACAAATCAAGAAGATTAAGACCACTTATCAAAAAAGGTAGAAGACCAAAAGCTAGAAGAAGAAAAAAGATAGTGGGAAAGAGCTACCAATGGATAGCAGAAGAAAGGGCAGCAAAAAGATTCACAAATTTAGAAGTATTAAATAGTTATTATGTAGCAAAAGATGGTTTCCATAAATGGTATGAAGTAATTTTAGTGGATCCAAATCATCCAGTAATAAAAGCAGATCCAAAAATAAATTGGATATGTGGCAAAGCTCATACTGGAAGAGTTACAAGAGGTTTAACTTCAGCAGCTAAGAAATCAAGAGGACTTAGAAAGAAAGGAATCGGTGCTGAGAAGATTAGGCCAAGTTTGTCTGCAAATAAAGGAAGAGCTAAATAAATTTAGAGTCTTATAACTCTTATTTTATTTTTATTTATTTTTAGAAATATAAAACCAATTAGCAATAGTGCTCCAATAAATATTAATCCAAATAATCCCATCAAAATAAATAGTGCTGCCATGATTGGAAATATCAATGCAACTAAAATTCTTCCAACCACACTAAGAAACTCCACATCTTGAAGTTTCATAAATATAAATATAGATATTAATAATGAACTATATAATATTATTTCAGTTGACATAAACAAAACTTTATAAATCAAATTTATTAATCTTTCTACAATGATACCGGAGAAACAAATAAAGGAATTAAGGGAATATTTGTCCAAAGCAGAGAATCCTCTATTTTTTTATGATGATGATCCGGACGGAGTATGTTCATATTTACTTCTAAAAAAATATGTAGATGATAGGGGAAAGGGAATTATTGTTAAATCAGTTCCGACTCTAGAAGAAAAATTTGTAAGAAAAGTAAAAGAATATTGTCCTGATTTGGTTGTAGTACTAGACATGCCAGATATTTCTCAAGATTTTATTGATCAAGTACATGTACCAATAGTATGGTTAGATCATCATGGGCCAGTCGAAAGAAAAGGAGTTCATTATTATAATCCTCGGTTAACTGCTCCGAAAGATAATAAGCCAACTTCATACTATGCATATAAAGTAACAAAACAAAATTTATGGTTAGCAACATTGGGAACTACTGCAGATTGGTATTATCCAAACTTTGCAAAAGAATTTGCAACAGAATATCCAGACCTATTATCTAAGAAAGTAAAGAAGCCAGAGACGGTATTATATGATACTAAACTCGGAGAATTAGTAAAGATTGTTTCATTCTTATTGAAAGGAGATATGAAAGATGTAAGAACTTCTATACATTTACTTTCTCAAATGGAATCACCTTACGAAATATTAAATCAAACTAGCCCAAAAGGGAAATGGTTATACAAGAGGGCAATGAAATTTCAAAAAGAATATGATGTCTTACTTGCTGATGCATTAAAGACAAAGGCTAAAGGAAAATTATTGTTGTATTATTATCCTTCTACAAAGAATGCATTTACTAGCGAGATCTCAAATGAAATACTTTACAAGAATCCAACAAAAGTAACTATCATAGCGAGAGAGTCATCAGGATATATGAAATTGAGTTTCAGAAGTACTGATATAAAGTTACCTAAATTAATAGAGAAAGCAATGGATGGTTTAGATGGTTACGGCGGAGGGCATGAACACGCTTGCGGTGGAAATTTAAATAAAGATGATTTTGATGAGTTCATAGAAAGATTCAGAGCATTAATAGAAAAATAATTCTTAATATATATTTTTTTCAAACTAAATATTTATATAGTGTAAATTTGATAAAACGCTAGATAGAGTCAAACTCTATTTACAATACGCTATATGTGGTGGTTAAAGATGATATGTCCATTTTGTTCAAAAAACGATATAAGAGTTCTCGAGAGTAGGGAAGTCGATGAATTCAAGATAAGACGTAGAAGAGAGTGTGTAAATTGTGAAGGTAGGTTTACTACTTATGAAACTGTTGAACAACTTTTTCCAAGAATAATAAAGAAAGATGGAACTATACAAATATTTGATAAAAATAAGATAAAAAAAGGTCTAATTAGGGCATGCGAAAAAAGAAAAATTTCGAGCGAAAGAATAGATGAAATAATTAATAAAATAGAAATTTCAGTTAGAAAAAAAGGAAAATCAGATATAAAGAGTACTGAAATTGGAACGATGATCATGAATAAATTAAAAAATTTAGACAAGGTTGCATACATAAGATTTGCTTCTGTTTACAAGGATTTTCAAGATGTATCTTCTTTCAAAGAAGAAATAAATAAATTAAATTGAGGGGATTAAAAAATGAGTTATGAATTACCAAGTTATGTGCAAAATGATAATTTAGAAGAAAGGTTATCTGATAATGCTAAGTGGACATTAAAACAAAAATATTTGAAGAGGGATAGTGAGGGGATAATTGTAGAGGGAGTAAAAGATAGATTCTATACAATTGCAAAAACTCTTGCAGAAATAGATTTAGATTACGGAAAATCAGAGGAAGAAGTTTCAGATTTAACTAAAATTTTCTATAATAATATTTCATCATTAGATTTTTTACCTGCAGGAAGAGTTCTGACAAATACAGGTACAGAAACTAAGGCATTATTCAATTGTTATGTTTTAGATCCAGAAGATAGTATAGATCCAGATGACGATCTT